>NZ_JBSFTE010000015.1:0-176657 GCF_053590565.1 Micromonospora sp. NPDC003197
CTTGGCCCACACACGGGCGTCGTGGGTGTTCTGCCGGGCCGCCTTCTTGGCGATTCGGGCCGCTTGCCGCTTCGCCTGCTGGTAGCCCTTCGTCTTTCATCCGGCAAGAGTTCCCAGAGGTCAGATCCCGGATACCGACTCTGTGGACCAACTCGTACCTCGTCGCCACAGTCGGAGGCGCGACCCTGGAAATCGTGAAGAGGTATGTCGAGAGCCAGCGCAACGTCTGACCAGACACCCAACCGCCCTGGCCCGCCTTGGCGGCGGACGGGCTACCCCTGACCCGCTTCGCAGGGATTCCGTTTCCTCCCCACGGCCAAAGCCGGGGGTTTCCACGAAAGGATTTCGATGAACGACCACAACCATCATCCGATCGACCGCTGGACTCTTCTGCTGGGTGCCACGGCCCTCGGCATCGGAGCCACCCAGCTTGGCCGCCAGGCGGTCGCGTATGCGGCCAATGCCGGCACCGACGGTCGGGCAGCGACCTCCATCAGGTCCGTGGGCGGGTTCGACGTGACGGCGCTGCGCGACGCCTCCGGCCCGTTCTTCACCACCCGCCAGGCCGCCTTCCCTACTGCCTCGGCGGCCGACTGGGAACAGGCCGCACGCCTGGATCCCGACGCGTTCGGGGCGGACGGCGCGTGGAACCTGGACTTCCGTTGTTATGCGATCCGGCGGCCGGGGGGCCGGATCATCCTGGTCGACACCGGCGTGGGACCGGCCGGCAGTCCCGCCTCCGGCTGGGCGCCGGTACCGGGACACCTGCCGGAACGCCTGGTCGAGGCGGGGATCGAGGTAGCCGACGTGGATACGGTCGTGCTGACGCACGTGCACGAGGACCACGTCGGATGGTCGGTGACCCCGACCGGGACACCGATCTTTCCCAATGCCCGGTACGTGCTCCAGCACGCCGAGGTCGCTGCCCTGACTGCCAATGCCGACGCCATGCTGCGTTACCTCGTCGAGCCACTGCGGCGGGCCGGGCAGCTACACGAGGTCGACGGCGGGGTCGTACTCGTCGGTGACACCGATGGGCGGGGCGGCACCGTTCGGGTCCTGCCCACTCCCGGGCACACACCGGGGCACCAGTCGGTGCTCGTCGAGCACGGTCGCCGGCAGATCGCGATCACCGGCGACGTGCTGGTGCACGCGGTGCAACTGGTCAACCCCGATGTCGGTTACCGGTTCGAGGATGACCCGGACGTGGCTCGCCGCAGCCGGCGGGCACTACTGGCCGAGGCGGGCCGCCACCGGACCCTGCTCGCCACCGCACACCTCACGCAGCCCTTCGTCCGGACCGGCCGGGTACGGGCAGCCACCGCAGGCTGAGCCACCCGCCTCGCCAACCGGTCCGGTACTGAGCCAACCGGTCCGGTCAAGTACGCCAAGCCCCGGACCGGCCGGGTCGAGGGCCACGGCCCGGAGGGGGACTACACCGGGAAAAGCCACTCCAGCGCGGCGATGCTCTTCTCGGTGTACGTCCCCTGACCTGTCTCGATGCCGTATGCCAGGTCCTCCAACACGCTGCACCTGGCGTAGAAGGTGATCCGTTCACGTAGTGCGGTGGGATCGTCGGTGGCGGTCCGGTAGCTTTCGAGGGCCGCACGGACTGGCGCCGGGCCCAGATCACGGTGGATCAGACCAAAGTCGTACGCCGGGTCCACGATGGCCGCATCGCTCCAGTCGATGACACCGGTCACGGACCACGTCACCGGATCAACGAGGACGTGCTCTATTCCCAGGTCGTTGTGAGAGAAGACCGGGGTGTATGCGGGGTCGGGCGGCTCGGCGGCCAGGAAGGCCTCGACCGCCTGGTGGTATCCGGCCGGTACGTGTGCGACGACGGCGTCGAAGTTCACCTCGGCCTCCCTCCGCCACTCGGTCAACGGATGGTCGTCGGTCTCCACCAGCCCGCCGAACCGCTCGGTCGGCGCGGCGTGCAGCGCCGCGAGCAGCTCGCCGAGGGTTGCGCCGATCGACGTACCGTGTGCTGAGCGCGCGGTGCGAGGCAGATCCAACAGCGGCCGGCCGGGCAACTTGAAGTAGGCCAGACAGCCCAGTTCCGTGACGGTGAACACGGGCTCGGGAACCGGCACCGGTGAGATCCCGGCGACGGCGGAGAGCACCTCGGCCTCCGATTCGAGCCGCGCCGAGTCGGGCTCCTGGCTGAACCGTACGATCAGCCCGCCGCTGGCCTCGTACACCACGTTGTCCAGCCCCGCACCGATCCGAGTCACCGAGTCGACTGGGTGCTCCGGCAGATACGCCGCCACAATTTCGCGTACGTCTGCGGCGTGCTGGATGTGGTGATCGGGCATCGCCCGACCCTATCGACTGGTACCGCCCGGTGACGGCAGAAATCTGGCTCGTCGGTGTCGAGCAGACGGTTGGTCGTTCGTATAGCGGGTGTACGGCCGGCGCGACGACCGGCCACAGCGCACTTACGACAGGAGGTCCACGAGATGAAGCAGTATCTGCTCAGCATCCAGCAGCCCGACGGCGACCCGCCCGGGGCAGAGGTCCTGGAACCGATCATGCGGGACGTCGAGGCGTTCAACCGGGACGTCAAGGCCGCCGGGGCCTGGGTCTTCTCCGGCGGGCTGCACGACCCGAGCACCGCGACCGTGGTGCGACTCCGAGGTGACGAACTGCTCACCACCGACGGCCCGTACGTCGAGGGCAAGGAGCACGTCGGCGGACTCACCATCATCGCCGTACCTGACCTCGACGCCGCGCTGGATTGGGGCCGTAGGCTCGCCCGAGCAACCACGCTCCCGGTCGAGGTTCGCCCGTTCCATGGCGAACCGGGTGACGACTGCGGCGGCGAGTGATCGTCTCCCCCTTCGGAGTCTGGGTCGACCGTGCTCCGCGCGCCCCGTTCGATGACCGGCACCAACTGGGATAATGCCTATCGTGTCGGCCACCACCGGGGAGATCGAGCGGGTGTTCCGCGCGGAGTACGGCCGGGCGGTGGCCGTCCTGGTCCGCACATTCGGTGACATCGACGTCGCCGAGGAGGCGGTCCAGGACGCGTTCACCGCAGCGGTACGGCGTTGGCCGTCGACCGGCGTGCCGCCGAGCCCGGCGGGTTGGATCATCACCACTGCTCGCAACCGGGCGATCGACCGACTTCGTCGGGAGGCCAGTCGGGCCGAACGGCACACCCAGGCCGCCCTGCTGCACACCCACGACGAACCAGTAGCACAGGGCCCGGTACGCGACGAGCGGCTACGGCTGATCTTCACCTGCTGTCATCCTGCTCTGTCCCCGAACGCCCAGGTCGGGTTGACGCTGCGGCTGCTGGGTGGGCTCACCACCGCGGAGATCGCGCGTGCGTTCCTGGTGCCGGAGTCGACGATGGCCCAACGGTTGGTCCGCGCCAAAGGCAAGATTCGGAATGCGGGCATCCCCCACCGGGTCCCTGACGCAGCCGAACTGCCGGAGCGACTCCGGGCCGTGCACGCCGTCGTCTACCTCATCTTCAACGAGGGCTACACGGCGAGCGCGGGCGACCAACTCGTCCGGGCGGACCTGTGCAGCGAGGCAATCCGCCTCGGGCGGCTGCTGGTCGAGTTACTGCCGAACGAACCGGAAGCCATGGGGCTGCTCGCGCTCCTGTTGCTCGTCGAGTCCCGGCGGCCCGCCCGCACCGGGCCGGAGGGCGACCTCGTGCTCCTGGCCGACCAGGACCGGAGCCGCTGGGATCACCGGCTGGTCGCCGAGGGGCAGGCGCTGGTACGCGCGTGTCTGCACCGTAACCAGCCGGGGCCGTACCAGATCCAGGCGGCGATCAATGCCGTGCACAGCGACGCGGCGACGGCGGAGGCCACCGACTGGTCGCAGATCCGGCAGCTTTACGACCAGCTTCTCGCCCTGGATCCGAGCCCGGTGGTGGCGCTGCACCGCGCGGTCGCGGTCGCCGAGGTGTCGGGGCCGCGGGCGGCGCTCGATCTGGTCGAGCGTCTCGACCTGGATCGTTACCACCTCTTCCACGCCATCCGCGCCGACCTGCACCGGAGGTTGGGAAGCGTCGCCGAGGCGGCGCAGGCGTACGACGTGGCGATCGATCTGGCCGGGAACGCGGCCAAACGCGCCTTCCTACACCGTCAACGAGCGACTCTTCGCACGTTGGAGCACTAACGGGGGATCAGGCTGCGCCACTGTCGCAGGCCGTACGGATTTTGTAGAAGTAGCTGAGGTAGCTGGCGTGGTACGCGGCGCTGCTGATCCGGATCAGGGCCTGGTCGGACGAGCGCAGGGAGGATCCGTCGAAGTTGGGGCTGCCGGTGTAGACGCGGGGCGTGATGCTGCCGTTGTAGTCGCCGTCGATCAGCATGAACTTGTTGTGGGGCCGGACGTCGATGCCCGGGGCGACATTGAACTTGCAGCGCAGGTGCTGGATTCCGGCGGCGGCCAGCACGTCCACGACGTCGACCACGCCGGGGACGTCCGGGCTGGTCTCGGCGTAGATGACATCGATCCAACAGCCCTGGCCGCGTAGTTCGGCGAGCTTCCGCACCACCTGGAGCCGGGAGTTGAGGAAGTGCAGCATGACGATGCGGATGTCGGTCTGGTGCCGCAGCCCATCGTGGCCGGTGTAGCCGCAGCTGATCTCGTTGAGGGCGTTGACGATCGTGTCGCTGGCGGGGTTCTGGTAGTTGCTGTCCCGGCGTGGGTAGAAGTACGCGCGGAACGTACTGCCGGTCGGCGTGCTCCAGTAGTAGGCGTTGTTGCCGGTGCTGGAGTAACGCAGTCGCCGCATGTCCTCGTGATACCTGCGGAACCCGTTGTAGACCGTGGCGTCGACGAACGTCACCGCGTCGTTGTAGGACTCGACCTTGTACCAGTCGGTCAGGTTCGACGAGGTCTGGAAGACCACGTTCGAATAGGTCGTGCCGTCATCGAACGGCCCGATCCTGGAAAACAGGAAGAACTTGTTGTGGTTGTACGCCGGTCCTGGTGGCGACGTCGCGATACAGCCCCGCCTGACGTCGTCCACCCCGCCGCCGCCTTCGAACTGGTCGTCACAGACGACGATCCACGACCGCGCACTGTCGTCACTGCCCAGCCCGGTGGTCGGGTCCCGCAACACGTCATAGGCGGGACTGGGCTTGAGCTGACCCGCGCCGCCGAGGTACGACGAATCGTCGACGATGACCTTGACGTTGACCCCGCGGTCGTGTGCCGCGTTCAACGCGTTGGCGACGTCGATGTCGGTGAAGTCGAACATCGAGACGTGGATGTGTTCGCCCGGTGGTGTGGCGTCGACCAACGCGATGATCTGGTGAAAGATCGCCGCCTGCTGGTCCGGTGTTCCGAGTGGGTCGTTGAAGGTGCCGCCGTTGATGACCGGCTTGACGAGCGTTGCCGAGGCCGGAGTGGCCGGGATCACCAGTCCGCCGGCCAGCAGCGGCAGTGCGGCGGCCAGGACACCGAGACGGGACAGACTCCTCCTGCTCACTGCGCTCCCCCGATCCTTACTCAACTGGACGACGCCGTAGGGCTATATCGATATCGTCCTTCTGGTGCGCAACACCCGAACAAGATCGACCCCCGTTGGTTGCGTTACGCTCCATGGCCCATGTCCGATCAGCCCACCAGCACACCCAAACACCCGTTGCCGAGGGTCCAACTCGTCATCGGGATCGTCCGCCGTGGCGACGAGGTGCTGCTGGTTCGGGAGCGCCTGGGTCGCGCTGGCGAACTGCTCTGGTCGTTGCCGGGCGGCGGGGTCCAGGATGGCGAACTGTTCCACGAGGCACTGCGGCGCGAGATGCGTGAGGAGACCGGACTACAGGTCGGCGACCCGACGCGAACAGCCTTCCTGCTGCACATCGACTCACCGCAGTATCCTTCGGCAGTCGCGCTGGCGTTCGAGCTGACCGAGTGGGAGGGCGAACTGTCTCCGCAGGACGACGAAGTGGCAGCGGCCCGCTTCTTTCCGTTGGCCGAGGCGCTCGTGCTCGTCGGGCAGTTGGACAGCGCCGCCCAGCGCGAGCCGATCGTCGGCTACCTCGACGGGTCGGTGCCGCCCGCAACCACCTGGCTCTACCGCAGCCGTGACGGCGAGGACCACCTGCTCGCCCGCTGGTAAAGCCTGCACCGCGTTGCCCGTCTCGACACGCGGGTCGCCAACTGAGCGCTCTGCGCCGTTGCTGCAGTTAGCTGGTTTGGGCGGCGAAGGCCAGTACGACCAGGAGTCCATTGCTCACGGCATGCGCGAGGATCGGTACCCAGAGATTGCGGTGGCGGTGTAGCAGCCAGGCGAAGAGCAGGCCGGCGAAGAGCGCGCTGATGGTGTTGAAGACGCGGGGCAGGTGGACCACGGCGAAGAAGCCGGCCGAGAGGGTGATGGCGGCGAACGTGGGCAGCCGGGCGGCCAGCCCTCGATAGAAGACGCCGCGGTAGAGAACCTCCTCGTAGAGGGGGGAGGCGATGGCGCCGAAGGTGAGGGCGAAGGCGAACTGCGCAAGCAGGCTGCCGGCGGGGTAGCCACCCTCACCCCCACCGCTGTCGACAAGGGCTGGCGGTAACACCAGAAGCAGACCGAGGGTCAGTGCCGCCTTCGCCGTACCCCAGCCGATCGCGGCGCCGACCTGACGTCCCTGCGGACGGTTCAGCATGAGCGGTTGCCTGATCGCCCCGAACCGGTGTCGGACGATCGCAAGGCCGACGGCCAACTGGGTGCCGTTGATCAGGGCCCAGGCGATGCTCGACGCAGCCATCTCCGACATGCCCAGCCATGCCGGCCCCTGGGCCAGGTAGTCCGCCACCGACGAGTTGGCCAGGCCGATCCCGACGATGAAGACGATGGCCAGGTCGACGTAGCTGAATCGTGTCACATGCGATGTGGTGCTGGTCAGGCCCAGGGTGGAGTGGCTCATGGCGCCGATATTAGACGGTTGACCTATATCGGTCAAACGACCGATAATCTAGAATCGAAATCATGCCAAAGGTTGTGGATCACGAAGAGCGACGACGGCATCTCGGTGCCGCCGCGTGCGTCGTGCTGGCCCGTGCGGGTTCCGTCGGAATGACGGTGCGCGCCGTCGCGAACGAGGCCGGGATGGCCCTGGCGACCGCCCAGCATTACCTCCCGACCCGGGAGCGCATGGTCCAGGCAGCAATTGAGCATCTCGCCGACCGAGTGGTGCGGCGGGCCCGGACGATCCCTGCCGAGTCCATCACCCTGGAGGTCGTTCGGCAGGCGGTATTGCAGCTCATCCCGCTGGACGAGGAACGAAACTTCGAATCGCGCGTCTGGCTGATCTTGACAGCAGAAGCGTTGGTCGACGACCAGATCGCGGCGATCCTGGCCGAAAGCGAGGCCGAGTTGCTAGCCAACCTCGAACGGCTGCTCTCGCTCGGCAAGACCAGCGGCAGCATCGGCACCCAGGTGGACACCCGGTTCGAGTCGACCGCGCTGGCCACGCTGATGGACGGCCTCACGGTACGCGTTCTCACCACCGCACTGAGCCCAGCCGACGCGCGGCGCGAGATCGACAACCACCTCGCCCGACTCGCACCGAAACGCAACCAGCCGGCCAGATCCGACTGAGAAGTCGTACTCGGCCCGGACGACCCGATAACAGCAGGGGGCTCACGGCTCAAGGTGCTTCTCGAACCAGTGATGCGCGTAGGGCTCCGTGTTGTACGGCTCGATCTCGCGGTAACCGGCCGCGCGGTACATGGCGATCGCTTCGGTGAGGTTCCGGTTGGTGTCCAGCCGGACCGCGCCCCAGCCCCGCTCGGCGGCATATCGTTCCAGCTCGGCCAACATGCGCCGGCCGATTCCGAGCCCGCGCACGGAGTCGGCGACCCAGACGCGCTTGATCTCGGCAGGAGCATCCCGGTGCAACTTGACCGCACCGCAGCCCACCGGCTCGCCGTTGAGGGTGGCGAGCAGGAAAACACCGGCGGGCGGAAGCAACTCCTCGTCGCGTACCGGCTTGCTCAGCGCCGGCTCGAACCCGTCGTCGAACCGGTGGGCAATGTCCCGGGCATAGGCCCGTACGCATGCCCGGGCCTGCGGATCCGACGGCGAGCACGGTTCGATGACCACCATCGACGCGACGAGCAGTCGTTCGACCTCGACCATCGCCGTGACGAGTTGTTGGCGGCGCTGCTCGGTGAGCGGTGCCAGGATCGACCAGGCGAACTCGTCGGAGCGGTTGTCCAGCTCCGTCCACTCGGCCCGACCGGCGTCGGTGAGTGATACGGCCCGTACCCGCCCGTCACCGGCGAGCGGGGCGGCGGGGCCGACTGCGACGAGACCGTCCTTTTCGAGGGTCCGCAGGAGTCGGCTGAGGTATCCCGAGTCCAAGCCGAGTCGGCCTCGTAGCGCCGCTACCTCAGCACCGCCAGGGCCGATCTCCCAGAGCAGGCGCGCCTGCGCGAGGGGACGTCCCCGGGACATGTACTCGTCATCGAGTGCTCCGACCCGCTGGGTGACAGTCCGGTTGAATCTGCGCACCGCCGCAACAAGCCCTGCATCCATATAGCTGACTTTAGTCAGGCATATTTGCCTACGCCAGTCGGGAAGATGGACCTGTCTAGAGACGCATCACACCTCGGGCCGGGGTCGACGAGAAGACGTGTGGCACCGCAAAGCCGTGCGTCGCGAACGCGTCGGCGACCGCCGCCACCACGTCGTCCGCCCGGTCGGTGCCCACCAGCGCAAGGACGCAGCCACCGAACCCACCACCGGTCATCCGCGCCCCGTACGCCCCGGCGGCCAACGCTGCGGCCACAGCGACATCCAGTTCCGGCACGGTGACCTCGTAGTCGTCGCGTAGCGACTCGTGCGAGGCGGTAAGCAGCGGTCCGATGCCGGCGACGTCACCTGTCCGCAGCCGGCGTACACATTCGAGCACCCGCTCGTTCTCGCTGACGACGTGCCGTACCCGCCGACGCAGCGTCTCGGAGCCGAGCCGGTCGACCACGTCCAGTTCCACGTCCCGCAGAGCCGGTACGCCGAGTTCGGCCGCCGCAGCCGCGCAGGCCGCCCGGCGGGCCGCGTACTCCCCGGTCACCAGCCGGTGCGGTGCCCGGGTGTCAATGACGAGGAGGGTCAGGCCCGCACCGGCCAGGTCAAGTGGAATATGCGACGACGCCAGCGTCCGGCAGTCCAGGAACAGGGCGTGGCCCTCCCGGCACAATGTCACCGCAGACTGGTCCATGATGCCGCACGGCATCCCGACGTACGCGTTCTCCGCCTGTTGTGCCAGGCGAGGCCAGTCCGTGGGAGCTAATGGGAGTTGCCCGAGGTCGACCAGCGCGCCGAGTACCGCGCACGCCAACGCCGCCGACGACGACAACCCCGCGCCGACCGGCAGGTCGGAACTGATCGTCAAGCGGGCACCCGGCACGTCGTATCCCGCCTCCCGCAACGCCCACACCACCCCGGCGACGTAGGCTCCCCAGCCGGCCGGCGCGCCGGGCGTCAGATCGGTGGCGTCGAAGGAAACCGTCTCGGTGGCCTGGTCGGATGTCGCGACCCATCGCCGCTGCCCCAGCGGTGTCGCCGTAACGACGCAGCGCTGTGGAATGGCGAACGGCAGGACATAACCGTCGTTGTAGTCGGTGTGCTCCCCGATGAGGTTGACTCGTCCCGGGGCCGCCCACACCACGCCTCGGTCCCGCGCCTCCGGCAGCGTCACGCTCACCCTGCCACCTCTCGCAGTTGTCCCGCCGCTTCCTCCGGCCGGATGTCGTTGATGAAGACTCCCATCGCCGACTCCGACCCCGCCAGGTACTTGAGCTTTCCGGGTGCTCGCCGGATGGTGAAGAGCTGCAGGTGCAGATAGGCCAGGTCGCGGTCGACCCGGGTAGGTGCCTGGTACCACGCCGAGACGTACGGCATCGGCAACCTGAACAGGCCGTCGAACCGGCGGAGCACGTCAAGGTAGATCGGCCCGAAAGTATCCCGCTCCGCCGCGCTGAGCGCGGGGAGGTCGGGCACGCGGCGGTGCGGGTAGAGATGCACCTCGTACGGCCAGCGGGCCGCCGCCGGGACGAACGCGGTCCAGTGCTCGTTCTCTGCGACGATCCGTTCCCCCGCCGCACGCTCGGCGGCCAACAGGTCGGCGAACAGGTTCGCGCCCGACCGTTCCGTCGCGTACCGCCGTGCGGAGGTGAGCATCTGGCATACCCGAGGCGGCACGATCGGATAGCCGTAGATCTGCCCATGCGGGTGGTGCAGGGTCACGCCGATCTCCTCGCCCCGGTTCTCGAAGCAGAAGACCAGTTCCACGTCGTCGCGGGCAGACAGTTCGGTGGTCCGGTCCGCCCACGCCTCGACGACCGTACGCACCCGCGACGGCGACAACGACGCGAACGATCCGCCGTGTTCGGCGGTGAAGCAGACCACCTCGCATCGGCCGGCACCAGACCGAGACGCCGCCGTTGGACCGGACTGCACCAAGGCGCCGACTGGCGAATCCGGCGCCCGGTGACTGAACGCGGGAAACCGGTTTTCGAAAACGGCCACGTCGTAGTCCGGTGCCGGGATCTCCGACAGCCGGTCGAATGTGGAAGGACAGAGCGGGCACTCGTCCGACGACGGAAGGTGGGTACGGCTCTGCCGGTGTGCCGCGATCGCCACCCACTCATCGAGCACCGGGTCATAGCGCAGCTCGGAGGCGGCCGGCGGGGGCGGGAGATGCCGCCGGTCGACGGTGTCGCGCACCGAGTCGTCACACTCGTCGAAATAAATCAGCTCCCGACCATCGGCGAGCTGGGTTACGGTGCGCTTCACGTTGACGCCGGGCTGGGCGGAATCGGCCATGCTCAGCTCTCCGCTCGCGTCGGCGAACTGTTTGCGGGCCTCCGTCGGCGGACTGGAGTAAGGATCGCCGCCTGGCGTTGCTGCGCGAGCATTCGTTGTCACCTTCCCACCGCGTTTTGACGGCCGGAAACAGCGTGTGTTGACGGCCGGAAACAGCTTCGAGCTTGTCAACCCAGAAGTCAACGGAGATCAACAGCACGGAAAGGGTCTCGCTGCCGATGCCGGTAGAACAGCACCGCAGCAGCGGGATTGCTCCGGCGGAACCGTGCCGCTTGCTTCCGGTCCGGGATCTACTGAACGATGTCCCGCGTGACAGGGGACCGGAATCCGGCCAGCCTCCAGCCGGCCTTCGCGCTCTGGACATCGGCGGTGCTCCTTTGCGCCGCCGTCGCGTTACCAGTCACGCGCGGACATGACGTCGGCACCCTGGTCACCGGCGTCCTGGCCGGCACGACAGGAACCGGCTTGACCTGGTGGGCGGCCCGCCAGGGTCAGCAAGCCGTCGCGACAGTGCTTCTCGCGAGTACGGGGCTGTGGGCCGGTCTTACCGGCGGGGTGGCGACACTGCTCCTCGATCGAATTCCGGTGGTCGCCGGCGCGGCCGCAGCCGTCTGCGCGGTGGCCGTCACCGCCCTGGCGAGCCGCCTGGCCGGGGTCGGCCGGTCGCTTGTCACGGCCGTAGCCGTGGTTACCGTCGTCACCGCCGTAGCGGCTGGCTGGATCACCACGGGCGCAGACCCACGGCAGCCGGTCCGCGTCGCACCGGTCATCGTTCTGCTCAGCGTGGGGCTCCTGGCCCGGTACTCGCTTGCGGCGGGTGGCCTGACGCAGGCCACCTTCCGGCTACGCACCGCCGCCGAGCCGGTGGAACGGTCCGAGCTGCAGCTCACCGTGGCCGAGGAGTATCTGCGCGGCGGGCTGATCGGGCTCTCCACCGCCGCCGGTCTCTGCGCGGCGGTGCTGCTCGGTACGGGCAACGTGGCTGACGTGGCGCTCGGAGCGGCGGTGACCCTGCTGCTGTGGACACGGTCGCGGCTGTTCGAGCGGATCGCACACGTCCTGCCGCTACGCCTGGCCGCCCTGTCGGCGCTTCTCGCCGGGGCCGCCCGGATACTGACCGCCGCGCCCGCCTGGGGGCTGACGGTGGGCCTACTCGTGCTCGTCGCCACGACCGTCTACGCCGCCGGCTCCAGTGGTTGGCTCGCCCGTCGGGGTCGCTGGCTCCGGATTGGTGAACTGGCCCTCGCCGGGGCGATTGCGATCACGCTCCCCATCGCGGTCGGCCTGATCGACCTCGACTCCTAGACCAGGCAGGCCAAATGAAACGCTGGTTCCCCGATCCGCACGACATCGCCGCAGAACGTGCCGCCGCGGAACGGTTACGACAGCTTCCCGCCACGCCACGCGTGGTGGCCATCTGCTCTGGAGCAGGCGGGGTAGGTGCGACAGCGGTGGGTACGGGTATCGCCGCGACACTGGGCACGCTCTGGCCGGACCAGGTGGCATACGTCGGGCTGGCCACGACACCGGATCTGTCTGGCGTGCACGCCGTCACGGCACCAGCATGGACGGATCAGCTCGACCTCGATGAGGTTACGCAGCTCACCGAACGATTTACTGTTGTGTTCCTGGACATCGGCGCGTCTGCCGACCCGACCACGCGAGCCCTGCTGGGGCTGGCCGACCGACTGCTGATCATCACTGACCAGGCCCGGCGCGGCGAGGAACGCGCGCTGGCCCGGGCGGCCGAAGCCGGACCAGCGACCCGTACGGTCGTCGTGGTCGGTCGGGACGCTGACGACCGTGGCCAGCTCGGTTTGCCGCACGACAAGGCGTTGCGGCAATTGGACTACGAAATCCTCGATCGTGTTCGCCCGGCAACCCGCCGCGCCTTCCTGACGATCGCCGCCTGGTGCCTGTAGACAATTGCTATCCGAAGCCGTTAGACAAGATAGTCGGAGCTGCCAGCCCCCGGACCTTGCTACGTTTCCCTGGCGGACATCTCGGCGTTTTCTCGATGGAACGTGTCGACATTCCACGCAATCGTCCGCATTAGACACTGCGCCCTAGCGAACGATGGCATCCCAATTTATCGGTCAGGGGTAGACGGGTTTCGCTCGCGACGAAAGGCGCGATAGGCTGCCGCCCGGTCACACCTGCACGCGCTGCGGAGGCGACGATGAAGCTGCACCGGCTGCGGAAACTGACGAAGTTGCGGAAGCTGACGAAGGGTTACGCGGCAGGAGCAGGAGTGGCGGTGCTCGCCCTGGCGGCCACCATTTTCGCGGTCGGTGCCACGGCACAACAACCGGCGATCGCCGACGGCGCCTCGTGGCTGTGGAGTCGGGACACCGGTGAGGCCGCTCAGGTCAACGCCGTCTCCGGGGTCGTCGGCCTGCGGCAGCCGATGATCGACGCGCAGGGACACCGGGTCCGAATCAGCCAGAGCGACCAGTACGTGATCCTCCACGACCTGGACACCGGCCAGGTGACCTCCATCGACCTGGCCCGGCTCGGGTTCTCCGGTTCGCTGGAAGTGGGTGTCAAGGAGGACACGGCGCTGCTCCTCGACAAGGGGATGGCCGTCCTGGTCGACCGCAGTCGGGGCATCGTGCGTCCGGTAGACCCCGCCAATCTGCAGGGAATCGGCGAGCAACTGCGTCTCCCCAGCCCTCTGGTCGGCGGCGGGTTCGACAAATCAGGGCAGCTGTGGCTGAGTGTGCCGAGCCAGGGCACGGCGGTTGCGTTGCGAGTCCATGAAGGGAAGTTGCGGGTCGAACGGACCGAAGCGGTCAGCACCCCGGGCCGCGCTCAGACGTTGACCGTGCTCGACGAGGGTGCGCTCATCGCCGACCGCAGCGGCGCCGACACGATCACCGTCGTCGGCCGGAAGGGCACCCGGCAGATCAAGTCGCCGGTTCCGCTCACCAGCGCGGTCGTACCGGACCGTACGATCGGCGCGACGGCGGTCATCACCGTGCCGGCCGAGCAGAAGGTCGTCACCATCGGTGACGTGGCGAATGGCGCACCGGTGCGTACCCTGCCGCTACCCCCCGCCCATGGCGAGACCACGCAGCCGGCGGTCAGCTTCGCCAATCGGGTCTACGTGCCTGATCAGTCGGCCGGCGTCGTACGCGTCTTCAAGGCGGACGGTAGTCCCGCAGGAACAATCGACGTCGGCACGCCGCAGACTCCGGTGGAGTTGGAGGTCCGGGAGGACTTCCTGTTCATCAACGCACCCGATTCCGAGACCGCGGTGATGGTCAACGGTGCGGGGGAAACCTCCAAGGTGGAGAAGTACGACCCGAAGCAGGCCAACCCGACGCCGGGTCCCACCGCACCGGCCACCGGGCAGCCCACCGCCCCACCCATTCTCTCCCCGCCGACCGAGCCCACTCCCCCGCTCGAGCCGGCACCCGCCCCAACTTCGTCTCCCACGCAGATCCCGGTGCAGCCGCAGCGCCCCGGCC
The DNA here is from genome assembly GCF_053590565.1 of Micromonospora sp. NPDC003197. Lineage (NCBI taxonomy): Bacteria > Bacillati > Actinomycetota > Actinomycetes > Micromonosporales > Micromonosporaceae > Micromonospora > Micromonospora sp. NPDC003197. The sequence goes on from NZ_JBSFTE010000015.1 coordinate 14,260, forward strand.
CGCCGGTCCCGGTCACCGCGTTGGCCGGTGACGGCGACGTACGGCTCTCCTGGGGCCGGGCGAAGCGTGGCTCGGCACCGGTACGCAACTACACGATCGCGTGGGACGAGGGCGGTGGTGGCCAGATCCGCGTCGACGGCGACGTACTCCGTACGACGATCAAGGAGTTGGACAACGGCACTACCTACCGGTTCCGGGTATTCGCCACGAACTCGGTCGGGGCCGGTCCGCCAGCGCTGTCCCAGCCGGTGACCCCGCAGGCCAGCAAGCCGCCGGCCACCCCCGCCGCCCCGAAAGTGACGATGGAGCGCAACGACGCCGGCTTCCCCACCGGTGCGATCGAGGTCAGCTGGGCGGCGATGGCACAGGCCGCCGACTACGTGGTGACGCCGATCCGCGATGGCCAGGCCGGAAGCAACCCGCCGCAGATCGTCTCCGACAACAGCGCCAGATTCCCTGGCCTCACCGCTGGCCAGACCTACACGTTCACCGTCACGGCGCGCAACGCGGCCGGTCGAGCCTCGGCGGCCAGCCCGCCGAGTGAGCCGATCCGGGTGCACTACGCGCCAGCTGCGCCGGGCGGCGTCTCCGGCCAGCAGACCGGCCCGAACACCTACCTCATCCAGTGGAACGCCGCGAAGACCAACGGAACTCCGGTCACGTCCTACACCGTGCGCGACGGCAAGGGCGCGGAACTGGCCAAGGTCAACGGCTCCACGCTCACCGCCACCGTCACCACCACCGGGCTGACCTCGGTCACGGTGACCGCCGGCAGCAGTGACGGGGACGGTCCGGCCGGGTCCGGTCGGGTGCAGACCGCCACCGCCCCGCAGGTCAGGATCACGTCGACGAGCGCCACCCAGAACTCGATCACGGTACGGTTCACCGTGGCCGGTGGTGGTGCCCCCACCTGCGCGGTCCTCTTGGGCGACCAGCGTCGGGCCGAGTCCTGCACCTCGCCGGTGACCGTGGGCGGCCTGAGCCCGAACACGGTTTACCGGGTGACCGTCGAGGCGACGAACTTCATGGGCACCCGCAGTGCCGAGCGCGAGCAGCGCACCCAGCGAATCACCTACGGCGCACAGGTCACCTGCACCGACGCACCGAACAACCCGCAGCCCAACTTCTGTGCGAACGGCCTACCGGTCTACTCCGACAGCAACGACAACGGTGCGGTACGCCGTCGCGTCGCCAACGGATCCCGCATCACGCTCTTCTGCAAGGTGCACGGCGAAAACCAACAGGCCGGGCCGTACAACAACTACAAGGAGGGCGACCACTGGGTGGAGCTCACCGACGGCGGTTGGGTGTCGTGGGTGTGGCTGCGATTCGACAACGGCGACAACGTGGAAGCGATCCAGAACTGTTGATCAGACCAACCGCACGGGGGGTAGGCACGACACTAGGCGGCTGCCTCCTGCTGCTAGCCGGCCTACTGCTCGGCTATCGCGAACTGTTCATGCTGGGCATGGCCGCACTTACCGCAGTAGCGGTAGGTACGGCCTGGGGTCTCGTCCCCCCGGCACTGCACGTCGACCGCGCCGTCGTACCCGCACGGGTCCGGCGGGGCGAAGCCGCCGAATCCGTCGTCGACGTCATGGCACGGGGTCGCGCCGGTAGGCTCCTCTCGCTCCACGACGGGGTACGGGACGCCGACGGCAAGGCATCCTCCGAAACCATCACCACGGAGGTGTTCGCCCGCCCCGGTCTACCCACCCGGGTACGGCTGAAGTTGCCCACCGACCGACGTGGCGTCTTCCAGGTCGGGCCGTTACGGGTCGGCCGTACGGATCCACTCGGTCTGTGGTCGGCACTACGGCCGGTCGGCGCCACCCAACAACTCGTCGTCTGGCCAACCTGGCATAGCCTGCCCGCTTCGGCGATCGGCCGCACCGCGCAGATCGAGGCCACCCGGGATCCACACCACACGGAAAGCACCACCTTCCACACCCTGCGCGAATACGTCTCCGGCGACGACCTTCGCCACATCCACTGGCGTACCTCGGCCCGTATGGGCACCCTGATGATCCGTCGACACGAAGGTGCCTCCATCGCCCGCCTGGTGCTGCTGCTCGACGACCGCGCCTCGTCGTACGTCGACGCCGAAAGCTTCGAGGCGGCCGTCGAGGTCGCCGCCTCGGTGCTGGTGTCGCTGACGGATGCCGGACGCCGGCTCGCGGTGGTAACCGCCTCGGATCCGACCCACGACCCGGTGACCACGACCGCCGCTGGCCTCGATCTGCTCGCCGCCGCCCGGCTGACCAACTCCGGGGTGTCCGACCAGCGGATCCAGGCCCAGCTACGGCTACGTCCACTGGGCGACGCTCTGCTCGTCGTCACCGGCACCATCGGCGACGTGACACTGGCTGCTCCACTCGCCGCCAAGTACCACTCGGTGCAGACCGTGGAACTTGGCCCCGAAAGCACATTCGATGCCGCCGGCATGGTGATCACCGCACCGACCGCCGCCGGCATCATCACCCGACTGCGGGAGCAACGATGAACCAGCTGGTTCTCGCGGTGGCCATCGCGACCGCCGGCCTCGCCGCCGGTGGCCAGATCGCCGGCGGCTACGTCGGCGACCTGGCCCTTTGGGCCATCGCGGCCGCTGCGATCGGCGCTGCCCTGGTCGGACAGGTGACGGCCAGACACCGGGCCCTGACGCTGCCGGCCAACATACTGGGCCTTCTCGCGGCGCTGTTCACCCTGCACAGACTGGCGCCGGCCCCGGACGGCCTGCTCGACGCTCTTCTTCATGCGGGTGCCCGGCTACTCACCAGTGCCACCCCCATCCCGCCTCGGGTAGACACCCTGGCCCTGCCCGTCATGGCCACCTGGATCACGGTCGCGATAAGTGGTGCCCTGGTCCGGGGACGCCACCCCGGCACCGCTGTGGTCCCGCCCGTCCTGCTCGCCTTCGCGATGTTGGCGTTGGCCGGCCCACGTCGGGATCCCGGTTACCTACTCACCGCGATCCTGGTCGCCGTACTGACCGTCATGCTCGCCGCAAGCCGGAGGCTCGCCGCGTCTCGGACGCTCGCTCCGACCCAGACGCTCGCTCCGCCCCAGACGCTCTCTCCGCCCCAGATGCTCGCTTCCACCGGGACTACTCGAACGGGCCACCCACAACCGCAGGTGACTCGACTCGGCGCTGCTGTCCTCCTCGCAATTGTCCTGGCCACAGCGACCGGGCTGCTGACACCCGTGCTGTTGCGTAACGCCACGACGAGCCCACCCGACCTGCGCACAAAGGTGCTCCCCCCGGTGCAGGCGCCGAACCAGGTACACCCGCTGAGCCTGCTGGGCCGGTGGCAGCTCCACCCCGAGCAGCCACTACTCGCCCTCGACTCGAATCGCCCGGTCGCGCTGCGGTGGGCCGTACTGCCGGACTTCGACGGCAAGAGCTGGCAGCCAGCCGCGTCCTACCTCGCGGCCGGCGGGGACCGGGCGCCCCGACAGCCGGTGGTCGCTGCCGAGTCGGTACGCGCCAAGATTGTCGTGGTGGGGCTGACCGGTGGCTGGTTGCCCGTGCCTGACGGCCTGGGTCGGGTCAGCGGGGTGTCGATCGCCATCGACGAGGAGTCCGGCAGCGTCGTCGTACCGGGCGGGCTGCGCGCCGGACAGCTGTACGAGGTCGAGGCCGTGGTACCCGCGCCGACGCCAGCCCAGCTGCTCACCGCGCAGATTCCCACCTCGGCTACCTTCGACCGGTACCGGGAACTTCCGCCGGGCAACACCGGCCCGATCTTCTCGTTGGCGCTCGATGCGGCAGGTGACGGACTGCCATTCCAGCAGGCGACGGCGCTGGCCACCTGGCTGAAGCGGAACTACCGCTACGACCCGTTGGCTCCGGGCGGCAGCGGCTATCCGAGCGTCGTTCGCTTCCTCGCCGCCAAACCACAGGTCGGCGGCGGTCGCGGCACCTCGGAACAGTTCGCTGCCGCGTACGCAGTCCTGGCCCGAGCACTTGGCATCCCGGCCCGGGTGGTGGTCGGCTTCGATTCGAAGGCTCCCAAAGCGGGCTCGACCATAGCCACCATCACCGCTGGCGATGCCCGAGCATGGCCCGAGATCTACCTGGAACCGGTTGGCTGGATTCCGATGGACGTGACCGCACCCCGGGCGTCCGAAAAGCCTGAGACGAGCCCCGCGCCGCAGCCCACACCGTCCGCCACCGCGTCGGTGTTACCGCAGCCAGCGGTACCGGATGTCCCGACGGTCGAGATGGAGGGCAGCAGCGAATCTCGCGTCTCCTGGTGGCACCTCGCTCTCCTACCCGTACCGGTGGCCGGCGCACTCGGGCTGATCGCATTGCTGCGCCTGCGCCGCAGTCACCGCCGCCGGACCGGTCCGGACGACCTGGGCCGGCTCCGGGGTGCCTGGGCCGAACTGATCGACGCGGCACGCCTCGCCGGGATCCACGTCAAGCCACATTGGACGGTGGGTGCGACGGTGGCCGCGGTGAGCACCGCCGTAGCGAGCGCGCCCGCTCCGCACCTGGTGACGGTGGTGAATCGGACCTGGTACGCGGCCAGACCGGACACCGACGGCGTGCCGCTGGCCGTCACCCAGGCCATGGATCTCGTACGCGGTGTACGCCGGAACGCGAGTCGGCTACGTCGCTTCCTCTGGTGGCTCGACCCCCGGCCGCTGTGGTGGTGATGACAACTGCCAGTTGCCCGGTCAGCCGCCCTTGAGTAGTTCGGCCGCCCGGGTGATCGCTGCCTCGTCCACCTCCGGCAACTGGTACTGCCGGCGGGCCAGATAGGCCAGGAAGTCGGCCTCGGGGGCGACGCCGTACCGTTGGGCGAAGTAGGCCAGCGACTCGGACCACACCCACTCCCCATCGGTACGGAAGTGCAGCGGCACGGTTTCCGGGTGCTCCGGGTCGAACGGGTCCGGGTCGAAACCGTACGCCACTGCCACCAGCGGGGCCGTACGCAGGTAGGCCGCGACCGCGCTGCGGTCCGGCTCGGCGAGCCGGGGTCCCCGTACGATCGGCCGCCCCTGCTCGTCCCGCTCGGTATCGACAGCAACGGCCAGCCTCGGCCCGACCTGGTCCTGCCCCGGCGGACCGCCCACGGTTCCGGCCTGCCGCTCGACCAGCCTGCGCCACCAAGCCGTCACTCGCTCCGCCGCAGCGGCGCCGATCGGTACCAACTCGTGGTCGAGTTCGCCCAGCTCGGCCAACTCCAGCGTTTCCGTGGCGCGCCACCTGCCATCCCGGCCAAGTGCCTCGTCGTGGTCGACCACGCCGATCCGGACCCGGCGCAACAGACCGCTCGGGCGTTCCGGCGTGTCGTCATCCGCCACCCGGGCGTAGTACTGGATCTCAAGCTGGTCCAGCCCCAGACCGAACGCGAAGCGCCGACCGTCGGCGGAACTCCACGCCTGATAGGCGAGTTGCCTTGGGCTGGAGAGCCCGAAAACATCCCGCACCACCCCGACCAGACCGCCGGCCAGGTCCGCGTAGCCGGCGGCCGGCGCTGGCCACGCGAGTTCCCGCCACCAGTGCCCGGGATGCTCCTCATCGGGCAAGGACCAGCCTGATTTCCGCAGGTCGTCCTCCTGCTCAGCGGAGAGCCGGCGGTCGCTGTCGCCTGCCGTGGTGGCGGTACCGGAGACCTCGACAACCAGGCGGTCGGGGCGCTGCCACAACTGGGCGAAGTATCCGTCGATCGGACGGGCCACCTCGTGCAGTTGCAGCACCATACCGTCCGATAACCGCCCCACCAGGTCGGTCAGTTGGGTCGTGAGTTCGCCCCAGTTCGTCTCTGCGGTCACCACTCCTCCTTGTCGACCGACGGCTTCGCCGCCCACGCGTCCCCGTCTGCCGTCCGCTCGTCCAGGCTGGCGGCGTACGCGGGGGACAGCAGCGCCAGCTCGACGAAGATCCCGCCGTCGCGTACCCGGACGATCCCGCTCGCAGCGGGCCAGCGGACCTCGGGTCTAGGGCCCGGCCGCCGGTCGGCCGGCGTATCCAGGACGGTGCCGACGGCACCTACGGCAGTGGCGAACGCGTTCCGCCGGAAGGCGACCGCATCCATCGACTCACCGGTCGCCCCGGCCGTCACCATGATCGAGAAAATGGTCGCGGCCGGACCGAAAAACGCCAGCTCGGCATAGTCGGTAACCGGAGCGAGCCCGACCCGCAACACGACACCACTACTGGTGGGGCCGGCGGCTACCGGCCAACCCAACTCCGCCAACGCCAGGTCCAACTCGGTGGTGGACCAAGACCACCGCAGCCCCGCCAACTTACCCGTCAGCTCGACCAACTGTGCCGCCGTGAGCGCACAGGCTGAGGAGTCCATGGCGTTGATCGTAACCACTTGTCAATGGGCGAAGCGGGACGCGAACTACCGGTCGAACCCGGCCAGGGCACGGTCATAGGCGGCCCGCGCCGCCTCCAGCCGCACCCGACCGAACCGACCTGGCTCTGCCGCCCGCACCAGGCGGCCCCGGTGCGACCAGAACGCGTCGTCCGGCACCGCCGCCGCATCGTCCGGCAGGAACTTGAGGACCTCATTGATTGCCGCTCGGGCGGCCAACAGGTCGATACGCGCCTGCGCCCGTTCCGCCTCGGACAGGTCGTCCATCTCCACCGGCACGCTGCCGTAGATGTCCGACACCCACAGCCACTCGCCCGCGTCGATCAGCTCAGACCGTTGCGAGCCGGGTGCCCACTCGCCCTCGGCCGGCGCGGTCGGCTCATCGGGCTGCCGAAACTCGAAACCTCTCGGCCGGCCACAGGCTACACACTCGCCGAGGTAGCTCACGATCCAATCGCCGTCGACCTGTTCCAACGAGCTGGTGTCGCCGAAGTCGATCTCTCCGCACGGACACGGATGCAGCTCGAAGTAGAGGTGCGCCTCCTCGTTCGTACGGGCCAACGGCCGACCCACGTCACCGACCATGACGCTCGGTCAGCTCGGTGCGTTGCTGCTGCAAAATGGACCGTTGTTCGGCGAGAAAGGTCCGTTGAAACCACTCGGGGCTGGTCCGGCGCACCTCGTGCCCGTTGGCCGTCCAGCAGACGCTGCTGGGCAACTCCTCGACCTCGGGTGGGAAGAACTTCTCCACCTCGTCCAACGCGTACATCGACATCGTCAGCATCGTGACCACCGCCTCCCGCTCCGCCGGATCTGGCTCGATAACCTCTCCGCTGGTCTCAGCCACGGCATCGACCGCCGCTGCCAACGCCGTCATCACGCTGGCCGCCAGCACACCGTACGCCTGACTCACCGCCACCCACTCCCCCGGATCGAGCAGTTCCGACGGACCGTCCTCGGGGTAGCTGAACCGCCGCGGATCCCCGGGTAACGAACCTGGGCGCGGTGGCAGTCGGAAGACATGGTCGCGGGGTTGGCCACAGTCGTCACAGGGACCGCTGTAGTTGACGACCACGCCATTCTCGTCACTGCCCAGGACCGCCATCGCGTCGCGGGGAAACTCCACCGACCCGCATCGGCACGGATGGGTGTCCAGGTAGGCGTGCACCTCGGCATAGGTCCGAGCAGGTAGGGGCGAGGGCGGGGCGGTAGTCGGAGCCTCGGTTGACGCGGTGACCGGTTCACTGGCCGCAGTATGGAACGACGACTCGAACCGGCGCTGAAATTCGTCACGGCGGTCCCGGTAGAAGGCCGCGTCGCGGAGCGCTCGACTACGCCGGAACACGTCCCGCCGCTGCTCGTGGACGCGTCGACCACGGTCGGTCCAGAAGGCCGTATCCGGCACTACCTCCACGTCGAATGGTAGAAACTTCTCGATTTCCGTCGCCGCCGCGGCGGCCCCGTTCCACGCGTTCAGGATCGCCCAGTACGTCTCCTCGTCGGGCGGCTCGTCACCCAACTGGGCGAGGCCGACCTCGGCCATGCCCGCGTTGGCCGACTCGATGACATACCACTGGCCGGCGTCCACGAGGGTCGACCGACCCACCCCGTACAGCTCGCCCGACTCCTCCGCGGCCTGCATGCCCGCCTTCGACACCGGCACCTCCGCGACGTACCACTCCCTCTCGTAGGGGCCGTCGAAGCGCAGCAGCCAGTGCTCGTCGTCGAGGTCGTCCAGCGCCGTGTGGCGAAGGTAGTCGACCCAGCCCTCCCCCTCGGGCAGGGTCAGCTCCAGAAAGGCGTACGCCTCAGCCACCGTCCGCGCCGTTGCACTCGTCCGGTTCTCGGCAGCCGTTCGGACCTCAGTCATACGGCAACTCCTCCCCCTTCCTCGATCACCTCACGCAACAGGTTCGCAAGCTGACCCAGGAAGGCGGCGGCAGCAGCGTCCGTCGGCTCATCGAGGACCCAGTTCGCGTCCCATTCCACCAACTTAACCAACTCACCGGGTTCGGTAGGCCCGCTGAGAACCTCCTCCAACGCGGCCAGGTCACGGCGGAGACCCCGTAGCGTCGACTTCGCGATCAGTTGGAAATCACCCTGCACCTCCTCCAGGCTCGACGCGTCGGCAACCTGCCCGCGCAGGAGCGACCGGACGGTCTCAATCGATGACTGTCGGGCCAACTGCTCAGCCCTGCGACGCAACGACTCCGTCAAGTGCGACGGTTCCATGCTGAAGGCACCTAGCTTTCTGGGAAGGCGGTCACGATGAAGGCCCGCGCGGGATCACTGCCGGGCACCAGACGCATCGCCACCCGGATATTAGTGGGCACATAGCGTCTGGCGAGCGGACTTCCCCCCACACCATGCGAGTTCGCGTTGTAGTACCCCTCACCATTGACACCGGATGGACCAACACCTGTGTGACGGCCCTCCAAGGCGAGATCCTCTCGGATGGTCTGCCAGTTCGCCTCCACGTACTCCTTGATTGCCCGGTTCATGCTGATGGCATCGGGCCAGCGGGAGGAGTAATTCTGTCTCCGAGGCCATGGCGGATCTCCGTAGATCCGCCCCTCGATGGTGCGTGTGTGCGGATCACGGGCCAACGGCACGTTGGGTCCGTGCCGATCGAGCGTGTGCGCGCCATGGCTCGCATGGGCCGCATCATTGCTGGCGACATCGAAACTCGGCGGATTGTCGCCGAGGTCGATGAAGACCTTGGCGACCCGAGCCCACTCCACGCGTTCTGTCGCCTGCTGCGGTGTCTCGCCGGGGCGCGGAGTGGGATCAAGGTCGCTCGGGTCGAACGGGAAATGGCTGGATGTCGAGCTGTCCACTCCCCACGCGACCGGGTCGCCGGGCAGTGTTCTTGGAGATTGCTGGAACGATGCGGGTCGCTCGGCCGGCGGCAGGTTGGCGGCGATCTGTTCCAGGTACTGCAGTCGGTCGAATGCTGACTGGGTACGGGTCAACAGCGCGTCGGTGTCCGCCCGGAAGACCGCCAGGTGTTCCTCAGCCGCCGTGCTGATGTGTCGCTTGAGCAGTTCGCTACGGTTCTGCGACGAGACCGCCTCGTTGCCGTCGTAGGAAATGTTGGACAGTTCCCTGGAGCTGGTAGTGACGAGCGCGCTGTTGCTGTAGGCCACCTGCCGCCGGGCGACCCGTTCCAGTTCCCCCTCCGGAGCTCGGAGCAGCGAGACAGACGAGGCGAGCGCCTGGCTGCCCGAGTCACGGGCGAAGGCCAGCCAGCGGCCCTTCGCCCTGGGTAGTCCGGTCGGCTGTTGGGAGATACGGTGGATCTCCTGACTGGCCCAGTCGCGGATCACGTCGGTGATCTTCTCCGGGGTTTGCCTCGGATCGACTCGGAGCACATAGGTCACATCGGAGTCGACGCGGTAGGCGGTGATCGGTGTCCCATCCTGGGCCGGGCCGGTACCGATCTCGAAGGTCAGTTCCTCTGGGCGGTTGCTGGCCCCCTTGAACGTGAGCCGGAAGGTATGTTCGGCATCGGCCACGCGGGTGATCTGCGCACCACCGGGCAGGTCGGTGAAGGCGGCGACGCGTTCGTCGAGGTCGGGCAGCAGGTCCGCGTCGGCGATCGGCAGGAGGCCGTACAACGCCCGAAGCCGGGCCACGACGTCGGCCGTACGCGGATCGGCAGCCAGTTGTTCCTCGATCTGCCGGGTACGCGCTTCGAGTTCCTCGACGGGTTGCCGCTGCTGCTCAACCTGTTCCCGGAGGTGCTGCGGGGTGGTGTTGTCCTTGTTCGTCTCCGACAGCGACCTGATGAAGGCCAAGTCGTTGGTGTAGAGCTGATGGAGCCGAGCGACCCGGCGGCTGATCATGAATCCGACCGCACCGACCCCGGCAAGCAGGCCGTAGATGACCGATCCGACAAGTAGGCCGGTAGCGACGGCGGCGCCTCCCTGGGCCGTTGCTGGCACCAGGTCCTCCCGGACCCATCGACGGGTGGGCAGCCGGTTTTCCCGATCGAACAGGATGTTGTCCCCGATGTGGGTCAGGGTGTCGGCGATCCGGGTCGGGTCGGCATCCACGTTCACGGTGAAGGTGAACTTGCCACGGCGGATCCGGTCGGCGGCAGGCACGACTGGGCGGCCGTCCTCGACCGAGTCGAGCCGGAACCGCATCTCGACACCGTAGCCCCGTTCTGACTGCTCCGAGCGGTAGACCAGCTCGCTTATGTTCCCGTTCTGATCGGCTGTCTGACTGGTAAGGACGAAGGCGTTCCCATGGCTGTCGTTCAACCGCTGAATGGCTTCCTGAACCGCCGTCACGGCTCGGGTGTGGTTGCCCGGTACGGCCGGCGGGGTCGGGGTGGGGATGTGCGGTGTGCCGTCGAGCCGATCGAGAGCCGCACGGGCCAGGTTACTTCCGGTGTTCGCCAACTCACCGATCTGGCCACCGACATTACGCCGCTGCGCCGCAGACAACCGGCCCGAGTGTTCCAGGTCGTGCCGCTCGAGAAGGTCGACGATTTCCCGGCCGCGGAGTCCGTTGTAGCGGTCCACCACCATCTGCACCAGGGCCTTGGCCAGGGCGGCCGCCACCTGCAAGGTGCCGGAGCCACTCCGCGCCAGGTGGCCCGTTCCGAAGACCGGCCCTGCGGTCACTCTCTCGTCTCGGAACCTTCGCGCCAGGTACGCCCGGATACCGGCGTCGTGTCGGGTGAGCTCGTGCTGACGTTCTGCAACCTTGGTCAGGGCGTCCCGGACTGCGGTAGGTAGGCTGCCAGGCTCGATCTCCGGGGAGACCTTGAGGATGATCCGCCAATCGGTGTATTCCACCTCCACCTTGTTCGGGTCCGCGGTGTGGGCCACCTCGACATGCACTACCGCGTCCCTTGCGTCACCCTGCATCACCAGCTTGTACTGGTGGTCGTCGAGGACCCGGATCTTCTTCAGGAACTCGATCTGCTCGTTCCTCGACCGCCGGCTGATCAGCTCGTTCCTCAGCCGCCGGCTGATCAGCTCGATCTCATTGTGTACGAGGCTTCGGATCGGCCGGGCCTGCGGCTCCGGCACCATACGGTTGTCCGGTGTCGGATCCGGATCAGGGTGCTTCGTTCGCTCAGCGGCCGACCGGTCGCCCAGCACGGTCGCGGCCAGCTCACCGGCCCGGTCGTAACTGGCATCGAGGCGACGTTGCAGCTCGCCCTCGGCGATCCCGCTCCGGTCCGGCAACTGGGCCAATGCCCGGTCGTGCTTGTTCTCCAGCTTGCGCGTAGTGACATACCGCGAGAGCCGATTGTTCGTCGCCAACTCGACCGCGGCAACCGTGGTCCGCCTGATCACGAATCCCGGCATACCCAATACGGTGGCCACGACGATCGACATGCCGGCCGCCGCGAGGGTGGGGGCGTTGGCGGCCAAACGGTCAATCCGCCGGTACGGCACCTCACCCGGCCGCGCATGCTGCGTCCTGATCAGATCGCCCAAGGCGTTGCGGATCTGCCGGTCCAACTCATACTCGGCTGCATTGTCCCGTCCTGGCCCCGGCCCGTCCGAATCAAACCAGTCCCGGTCCACCACCAGAACGAAGTGCCGTTCCCGGCCACCGCCCCGAAACTCGACCGCCCATCCGCTCCTCGGCACCGAGCCGGATTGGACCTCGAAGGTGAAGGACAATCGGCCGATATCGCTCCAGTTCTCCGGGGTGACCCGGTACATGGTGCGACCCCATGCCGACACCGGCTCATTCATCATGCCGATCATGCTCGCCACGGCCAGCCGGTGCTGGGTGCCAGCGACCACAGGGTCAGAGTCGTGCCACCAACGTCGACGATCCTCAAGCAACCTGGCCGTTGGTTCGGCCAGATGCCGTCGGGCCAGTTCGGCGCGGGCGTCCGCGCCAGGTACGCCCTCGCGCAACGCCCGAGTCTCGATGAACGCCTGCAGTTCGGCCTCGAGCGCCTTCCGTTGGGTATCGTCCGCGTCGGCGTACAACCGGCCCAGCGCGTCAAGTTCGGCGAGCGCCACCAGATCTGCGTGGCTGGGGCGAAGCGGATGTCCCGGTGTCGGATCGTTGACCAGCGCGTCGTGTCTGTTCAGCCGGCCACCGTGCATGCCGAGAAGCCGACCGAAGCGACTGCCGGTGGTAGCCCTCACCTCACCCTGGACATGTCCAATCGTCCGAGTTAGGAACCGGTCGAGGGCAGCCGCGTCAAGGCCATCGAGATGATTGGCGGCGAAGACCACACGATGCACACCGTCGTTGCCGAGTGCGAACACGGCCGGCGATTCATCGTGTGGAGTCGTGGCGATGTCGATCCGGAACGGCCGGCCATGGCGGGGGTGAATCTCCACCGTGTGCTCGCTCACCACCGTGATCTGCGCAATGCCGCTGGTCTGCTGGCCGTTGAAGGCATCAGCCAGCCTCCTGGCGGAGTCGTACAGTCGACGACCGAGCGCCGGATCAGGCTTTGCGGACGGAGGCGGCAACCGGTCGGCCAGCCCGTCGAGGTCCAATCCGCTCAGATCGGTTTGCCGGGTCGTGATCGACACCTGCCGGTCACCGTCGACATCGAAATCGACTTCGACGCGGCGAAACTCCACCTGGAGATCCCCCCGAGCCAGCGCCCGGTGCAGCTCGTCGAGGACATCCGGGTTCTGACGCAGCTGCTCGTGTAGATGAGGGCTGGTTTCCAACACGTCCCGCACATGCTGCGGCGTGCCGCGCTCGGTGAGGCTGCCGTCCTGCAGTAGATATCGGGACTGGTGAACCGGTCGCGTATCCAGGATCACCAGCACCTGTTCGGTCGGGTTGAAGCGAGCCACCAAGAACTCGCCGTCCGGCTGCGGCCCCTGCGACGTCGTACCGGTGGAAAGATCTGCCCCGGTCAGGCCCGACGGATCGGACAACAGATGCATCGCGGCGACGTGCGGCACCGCCGCCGCCGACTCGGCCAGCCCTACAAGGCGGGCATGCTCTGCCGCCGCGCCGGCCAACTCCTGGACGTGGGCGAGCATCGCCGGGTCGTCTGCGTGCTCCGCCCGCAGCTGATCGAGGGTCTGGCCCAGGTTCATCCAGGCCACTGCTGGTGGTTCGGAAAACCCCAGCGTGTCCATCAGCGGTCGCAGCGTCGTTTCCTGGAACTCGGCGACCACCGTACGCGCCTCCGCAGCCAACTGCACTGCCCGCGTTACCTGATCCGGTGCCTGCTCAAACTCGTACGTCTCGGGTGGCCCCTCGACCGCCAGGTGTTCTGTCGGCCGGTTCCGATCGGTCAGCGGGTCGGGTATCTGCTCCCCGGTCTCCACGGATCGCAACGAGAAGTCCGACTCGCTCCGATAGGTGCCTGGCTGGTCCAGTTCGTGATGCAGCCGATAGGTGCCTGGCTCGCGGAACGTTCCCGTCCGGTCGCCGATGAGGTGCAGCCGGCCGTCCGGCGTCCGGAAGCTGTCCCACCGGTCGCCGCTGACCCGCAGCCGGGTGCCACTGCCAGGCGCCGCCAACGGGCCCGCTCGACTTCCTCCACCTGACTCGACCGATGGGATCGGCGGCACTGCCGCCTCCGAGGCATCGGTGGGTGCCGACGTGATCTCTCGACCGGTCGGACCGAAAGTGCGCTCCCTACCGTCGGCCGGCATCGTCGGCATCCGTCCGTTGTGCACATCCGGGCTGGCCAGCACCTCGGTGCCATCCAGAAAGGTCCACATTCGTTCGGTGACCCCGGTGACCTCCCGACGGAGGATCCGGGCCAGCGTTGCCGCCGCAGGCTGGTCGCCTGCCCCGGAATAGCAGGAAACCAGATTGATCCGCCGATCACCGAGGCTGATCCGGCCGGATTGGTTCAGGTCGGCGAGCCCTCTAGCGAAACTCACGGCCGACATCCGGTAGGGGCCGACCACCACCTCGCCGTCACGCAGTCCGTGCAGGGCGATCTTGAGCACGCCGCTCTCCGGGCGCAGTGCTTCGGCGTACCGCCGCATCTCCGGATCACCGGTGAACTCCACCCCGGAAGGAGTCGGCATCACGAAGTCACGAACCGCCTGGAACGCCTGCCTGCCCGTCACCAGCGGCAACTGCGCGTACTGTTCGTCGTTCCACGCCATCACCATCGGCTGAGACTGCTCCCGGTGTTCCGCCGCCGGCTGATCAGTTGTGCGACTCGCGGCCGCCGGGCGGAAGTCGGACGATGGACCGACGTCGGGCAACCGAATTCCGTCGATGCCATCCGGCGGGCGGACCCGCGCCAGCGCCTGCTGCCGCTGGTCCGACAGGTTACGCAGCCGAGCCGGATCGGCCCCGGACCGACGGGCATCCTGCCATTTCCGTGTGGCCTCGTACGCCGCCCGGCTCTCCGGAGTGTCCAGTCGAAGGTGGAACTCCCGCCCGGTGCTCGGATCACGCCACTGGCTGACGACACCGCCGGTCTTCCCCGTCGCCCAACCGTTGACCAGACGGACCGGCTGGTAGCCCCGCGCGACCAGGTCGTCGATGGCACGCCGGACTGCGTCGGCATAGCCCGCCGACCGCAACTCGATCGCGTACCGCAGCCGGGGGCGTACCTGCCGGTCGGACCGGCCCGGCCGCGACTCGGCCACCTCGGCGGCGGCCCGCCGCCGTACCGCCGCTGGGTCCTCGTCTGCCCACACCGGCCGAGTACCGCCGCCGACGGCCGCCGCCTCGACCGCCCGGGTAATGGTGACCTCGGCACGCGCGGGCGAAAGGTTCAGGGTCGACGCCAGCAGCGACCGCACTCTGTTCACTCGCATAGTGAGTGTGCCGTCAAACGTCGGGCCGCCGTCGGTCGTCCGCACGCCGGGTATCGAGTCGAGCGACCCGGGCTGGCTCGCGCCGGAGTCCTCGCCGTGCCTGTTCAGGGTGGACGCGGAAACGCCGCTACCGTCGAGGAGCAACGCCTGGGAGGACTCGACATCGGTGTACGGCGGTGCGGAAGCCGCCGCGATTCCAGCTACCGGGTCTGTCCATTTGACGGTGCCGGCGTCATTGACCACGACAAGCTCGTGGGCCGTGTCGAGCCCTGGGAACCGGACCACGACAAAGGCGAACGCGCCGGGGCCAGTCGCTCGCACCGCCGCATGGATCTGATCCAGTCCCGCTACCCCGCCCGGCTGCGCAACGTACGGGCTGCCAATCCACGCCTCGGTAGTGCGGACCGTGGATGTTCCGCCAAGGTTCGTACCAGCGATCATGGGTCGGCCGAACCATGTCGACGCCAATGCCCGAGCGACCTCGGACGGATTGTTGTGTCGACCCGTCTGGAATGGTCCGCCCCCATTGGTCAACAAAGTCCAGCCGTTGTCCAGGGGCGGGTGGATGACGGGCAATCCCTCGTCGTCCCGGCGGATGGCATCGTCCAGGGCTCTCTCCTGGGCGGGAGTGGGGGGATCATAGTGCTCCGACCGAACACTCTCGGCTGGGATGCCACTCCCCAGCCGCAGTTCACTGGCCGGCCGCGCTCGATACGCCGGTCGCGCAGGTACGACTGGCTGCCCCTGGATCCCCAGCGATCGGCTGTCGTTGTACGACACCGCAGGGGTGCCGGGCAGGGATGCCGGGTCCGTCTCCGCTCGCGTCGACTCAGGCGAATGTCGACGGGACTGATCAGGGCCAGTCGGGGTGTCGGGGGTGCTTTGTGCACCGTCGGCGTCAGCGGGTGCGGTCGGAGTCGCGGCAGGCGCTGCGACAGCGTTCTCGGGGCGAGCAGAGTCGGGGCGAGCAGATCCTCCTCGCGCAGTGGCACCCGAAACAACCCGTGCCACCTCCGGCGCTGCATCCAGTGCGGCATGCGGGTTCTGCTGCCTGCCGGTCGGGATCGCGGACGGTGTTGCATCGGGGCTGGTGGTGGGTGTGGTGTCGATGTCAGCGTGGGCGGCGGCGATGTTTCTGGCATCGACAGCTTCCGCACGCGCAACCGCGGCCGCCCGGACTACTTCCCGCACCTCCTCCGGCGACTCGGCCCGCACCGCCCGCTCAACCGCCTCCCGCGCGTCCTGAGCCGCCTGCTCAGCCACCCGCGCCTGCTGAGCCGCCGTGTCAGCACTGCGCTGCGCCCGCTCGGCAGCCTCCTCAGCAACCCGCACCGGATCAACCTGCTGCCCCTGGATCAACTGCCCAGCCTGCGACAACTGAGACCCCACACCGGGCGCAACACCAGACACACCAACAGTCGACACACCCGGCAGCCCTCGCCCCACCGAAGACGACACCGGCGAACCAGCCTCCGCCGCACCCGCAGCATTCGTATCCGACAATCGCGGACCAGACACCTGCGTAGCAGGTGCCTGCGTACCAGGCGCTTGTGTATCGGACGGTTGCACACCGGGAGCCTGTGTGTCGGACGGCTGTGTACTCGGCGCTTGAGCCGGAGACGTCGAAGTGGACGGTGCCTGACCAGGTGATCGCTCACCAGCAGCCAACCGGGCCGCATCACGCGCCGCAGCAGCCTCCTGAGCACGCACCTGCGCCGCATCAGCAGCCGCCCGCGCCTGCACCGCAGCCAACTGCGCATCCCGCTGATGCTGAGCTGCAGCCTCCCGCGCCTCACGAACCTGCCGCTCCAACTGCTGCCGCGGCGTCTCCAACCCCACCACACCACGCACAAAACTACCCACACGCTCACCAACACGCGCACCATTACTAATGTAATTACGCGCCATACCAGCAGCAACCTGCTCAAACCCCGGCGGCCGCAAAGCAAACGTGCCATCATCCGCCAGCGACCCACCCAAATTCCCTAAAAGCTCCTCAGCCCACTCCGAAGCCGCATCCGCACCAATATTCGAAAACCCCCGAACCACCCCATTATCGATCTTCCCCGCCAACGTCCGACCGAAATCACCAACAGGAGAACCCAACGACCCCATCGCACCAGCAGCAGCATCCACCCACACAGCATGCTTATCCACGCTTTCACGGGTCCCCAACACCTTCACCTGATACAACTGCGGCAGAAGATTGACCACCCCCTCCCGGACCGCCTCATCCCCCGCCGCCAATGCCAGAGTCTTAACCCGCAACCCCGACGCCATCTCCCGCAAACCCGCATAACCAGACCGCTGAGTAAACGACGCACCCGCCCGACTCACCAACAACTCGAAAATCTGCCGAACCGTCAACCGCGTCACACCGATCCGCGCCGCCGCCAAAGTCATCGCCGCACCAAACGACAACCACGCCATCACCGCAAAAACGAAAATCTCCGTAATCACGATGCCAACCTCAAGCAACGTGGACAACTTCGTATGCTCAACATCAAGCGCCGCCGCATCCAACGAATCAGCAAGCACACCAACCGCCTCAAACAACTTCTCCGGCAAATCACCCCCCACCTGCTGCCACACCTGCGCGAACCAAGCCCCCGAATCCCCACCCCACAACTCACTCAACACACCCGCCGAACCCCGCGCCCCCTCCACCGCAGGACCCAACTGCTCCCCCACCGCACGCCAAGCCGCCGCCAACAGCCGAAACTCATCCTCATTACTTTCCGACCAAGTCTCCCCACCCGAACCCAGCCAAATAACAGCATCACGGATCACATTCCACGGATCACCAAAATCCCACAACTCAATCACAAGCAGCACCTGCACGCTGCGTAGCGATCGAGACAGATCGACCCGCCGACTGACACAGGGCGTCGAAGAAACGAGGTCTCCACTTCGGAGCAAAGCGTGACGCACAGGAAGCCGTAACAGCAGGTAAGGGCACCGAGCGAGGCTACGTTGCCCGCACTACCCGTTGATCAAGAACAGATAAAGATCATGTTTCAGAATTGATCATGACCGTTGCGGGCATCCGATGGTTACGCTGCGTTTGCTTCGCTCGGTTCGAAGAGGCACCGTGAAGAAAAAGTTGTGCCATCGTCTCGCATGAACTGCGCACGGCGGCGGGGGTCTTTCGCTGATCTTGTGATGGCTGCTGGAGGTGGTGATCATCCGCGGTGTGCCTGCGCGATTTTCGAAGAAGGTACTTCCTCATTTGTCCAGGTGGTCGTCGATGTGACCGATCGGTCAACTGGCACGATCCTGCTGCGGAGGCACCCCCCGCGCCGCGAGGGACGATGCCACGCTGCGGTACGCCATCCCGGCGGGCGCATGGCCGCTATCCATGCCGGTTGGTCAATGTCGCACTGGGTGGTTGCACGGTGGTGATCGAGCCGTTGGCTCCCCGGTCAAAGTCGGGACTGTCCCCGGCTGCGGCTACCACGCCTCGTCCAGGTAGCCCGCGTAGCTACAGATGAGCTGGTGCAGGCTGGGCAGCAACTGCGCGAGCATGGCTCGTGGAGAGTCGACGACGATGTCATCGCCATCAAAGGGATCCTTATATGCCTCGTAGAGTGCCTCGCAGGCGTCCCACAGGGTGGCCGCGATCGGAGTCCATCGCCAGATGTCGTGCACCAGACTGTTCACCATCAGCCATGGCTGGCCCGGCCCGCCGATACCGTACATCCCCATCCAGTCCAGTTGGGTGCCATGGCCGTACAACATCGACTGCCACCGGTAGGACCGGGCCATCTCCTCAGCCTCGGGCATGCCTGCGTCCACCGCTAGCAGCAATCCGCGTTCAGTCAGTTCCGCCATTGCCGTGTCGAAACGGTGCGGCGGCAGCTCGGCCACCCGAGCTACGTCCATCGGCGTCCATGGGACAGTGCCACCGGTGGCCCCATGCGCCAACAACCAGATCTTGTACGGATCGCCGCCGGGCAGGATACGCACCCGCTCGCCGATACACACCCGGTGCGTCGAGGGCAGCGGCTTGTCTGATCCGTCGGCAGGGCCAAGATAGTGCCCTACCGGATATAGCAGCGGCGACCACACATCGTCTCGCACGGCTCAGCCCTCCCAAACCCGCGGCGAGCGACCCGGCAACGCCAGATCCAGGCAGGCCGCGCCACCACCCATCAGCTCTCCCAATCTGAACAGCAACTCCACCAGTACTTCATCCGGTGAAGTCCATCGTTTGTCGACCTCGCCCGCAGTGCGCCGAGCGTCCGCAAACGACTCACACGCCTGCCACAGCGAGCGTCGCGCCCCGGCCACCGCCCACAACTCGTATGTAAGCCGGTCCACTGTCACCGACGGGCGGCCCGGAATCCCTATGTCCCACTCTTCAGGGTCATCAGCATTCGGCCCGAGCCCCACCATCAGCGGTAACATTCGATATGTACGTGCGAGCTCCGCTTCGCCACCCTCGGTCAGCACCACGAGCAAGCCTAGTTCGAGCACTGACTCCACCACCGATGGATCATGCTCGTCGTCGGCGGGTGTGAACCACACCTCTGCTTGATCTTCATCCAGAACGTGAATCTGCGACCCTAGGCGGACCTCACAGCACTGTTCGCCCTCCTCGGTGGGGTACACGCCCAGGTAGTGGCCGACTGCCACAAGACCAAGTGGCGCTGTCATGCCCCCTGCCCATCTGGGTTGAATATCAGGAGAGTTGCACCACCGGCAAATTTGGTCTGCAACCAGCCATTGATGACCTGATCGAGCACCTGCGCCAGGCGTGCAGGATCGCCTATAACCCCGGGCGCCAACAGCAGGCGGTCTACTTGTTGCGGTGCCGTTACCGTCGTCGCAGACGCGGGTTCAACCATTGCCAAGATATCTTTGTCAGCAAAGCTGCCTTCGCTCAACTGGAGATCGAATGTTCCTGCACCGGTTACCACCCGCACGGCGTCGCCGGGCATAACCCGAACATGCCATGCCCGATCTTGCACTTCGAGGTCTGGTGTAATCAGACCATCCCGCGCCATCAGGTTAATCGCGTCGAGGAGCGCATAGGTGGTCGCCTCCTCTTGACGCCGCGTTGCTATGTACTCCCGCACGCGGTTCGCCTCACTTTCCCTCGGCCAGTCAGAATAGTCCTCGCGCAGAGTCCTCAGCTCATTCTCCACGCTGCGGTCTATCCCCCCATATCGAGCGCTGACGTCATTGATGATTGCTTGCCATCGCTGCTCGGAGCCTTCCTGATTGACCAATAGCCCCAATCGCTCCATTTGCAGCCGAAGATCACCGCGCAGCAGAGTTGGATCCGTCAGGGGCGAACGAGGCCTTGTTGCGTTGGCACTCACGTCGGATTGACCATTTGTATCGGACGGTCGACGTGCCGAGATCTCCCACATCAACATTTCGGCCACTTCGATTAGACGGTCGATCGCCCTGACATCCTCCTTGCCCAGGAGTACTCCCTCGGGTGGGTTGTGACCAGGCCGAAGCCCGGGGTGACGGCCCAAACTGGTGCGCCCAGCCAATCGTATTGTGGCGAGTGCCACCCGAACGGTATAAGTACCTATCCCATGACCTCGGGTAATCGGCCGATCCGGCTGTTGATCGACCGCTGCGGGAAGAATTCGCTTATTTTGCTCAATAACCGCCTCGGTAAGCTTCTTCAGTTTTTCCAGAGTTTGTTCGGGCGTGTAGTCCAGTCGCGTGGCATGCCTTATGAGCTGCTTCTGCCGGTCTGTTCGCTTAATCATAACCGGCACCACCCGCGACACGCCCTCACCGGTTGCGTACCCGGCGGTGTAGAGCATTTGCCCGCCGTAGAAGAGCAGGATAGGACCGATGGTCAAGGTGGAAGCGGGTGCAACACCGCCCACGCCCAGGTCCGCGATTATCATGATCGGCGCGGTTAAAAGTATGACGCCTCCCAACGCACCCACGTGCTTCCGAGACTGCGTTCGGGCAGCCTCGTCCCGCGGAACCCCAGCCAAGTGTCCACGTGCAGCTTGTCGGGCAATAGCAGATCGCCCAGACGGCGCCTGCGGCATGGGCTTCGACCTCGGCCTGAATCTCTTCGGCAATTTCCTGCTTCTCCAGGCTGCCCTCTTGAGGCGCCTGCGAGCCTGTTTCAGATGCGCCAATGCCTGGGCGGCGGCTACCGCTTCCGCATCGCGTGCTTGGGTCACCGACAGGTCCGTCCAGAACGCCCCGTAGTATGCCCCCCGAGCCGCCGCGGCCAACATAAGCGCAATCGCCAATTCTGGCGTCCCGCTGATGGCAAAGAAGAACGACGCTGACTGTATCAACACACCCTGCGCCATCACACGCAGCGGATTCACCGCCCGTGGCGCCCGAGCATCTGGCAGGTGTGCCATCTCGTACGTCAGCTTCGGCGACTTGAAAGCTAAGTCAGGACGGCGTTTTTCCACCGCCCTGTTCCACAGCCTCTTCGCTGGCTCGATTACGACACTACGGCGACGCTTAAGGGCTTGGACTTTACCCTCGACGCCTCGACGCCTGTCTCCCTTGACCTCCTTCTCCAAATCAGCGATCGCCTCGTCAAGCATCTTCAACGTCTCCCGCAATTGCTTACGGTCCATAACATCGTTATCGGGATCATACTCCGCCAAAAGTTTACTCGCGAGGTAGTAGATCGACTCCGCATAATTGTTACGCGCCGACTCCGGCTCAGCCTTCACCATTGCCTTGCGCTGATCCCCCGCCGTCATTTCATGCGGATCGGCAAGCTTATCAGCCCACGCGCCACCCAGCGCTCCAACTAGCGAAATCAGGCCGCCTATGGCCCCGGGGCCCATCTCCCCCCCAACCACAATAAACGCTATGAAGGTCCCCGCCGTTGTCCCTATTGCCAGTCGTATTCGCTTCGTGACATTATCTTTAAAGGGCACTCCATAATTGCGCTGCGGCGGCTCCAAACCTCCTAACTCGGGAGCCGGCTCAACTTCGAGGGTCAATTTCGCCTCGGGCAGCGGGCTTCCTAAGACATCATCCGCCGACGCCTGACCGAGGTTGCCGACGAGGCCCCCACCCGTACTGCCCCCCATCCCAGGGACCTCTCTACCGAATGTTGGTCCGACCCACCACGTGTTTCCAATACTTGCCAGTGAGGAGACAAGGCGTCGGAAGTAGTGCGGCCAACGGATCCGAGGGCGCCGTCGACCACCGCCCAGACCACGCCCAGTATCGACTTCTTTTTTCCGCTTCTTCAACGACTCAAGCACCATTGCCTTGTCTTCACGGGATGGAGCCTGCCTCTCCTTCACGTACTGACGAAGCATTTCCCGCTCTGCTGGCGTAGCAATCAGGTAGAGTTCCTCAAGAACGCGAGCCCGGGCATGATAGGCCGCTTCGGCCGCAAATAGGAAGGACCCATATTCTTGCTCGTACGCTAAATACGCTAGCACCCCGGCCAGCTCTACCCGAATCGCTGCGTCACTGGCGTCCGATCGCACCTGGATCCGAATTCCACCGAACGGATCCCGTTTCAACCGAATCGCGTAATCCCGACTCCGAAACGGAACGACCTCCACCTGCACTGATTGCACTCGTCCAGCAACCCGGATCTGGAAGGTTTTCGCTTCCATGTTAAACAGTCGAATTTGCACAGACGAAGACAGGTCGATCGTTAGGAGCAACTTGTCGACCGCCTTCAGAACGTCTTTCTCGGTTCGCGGGCTCTGCGTATCGAAGAGTCGTCGCAGCAGCTGTGAGGGCATCCTCGAGAGCCATTTTTGCCGGCGCTTAATCCGCTCCCGCGCTCCCTTCTGGTCAGGAAGCAGATTGTTCTCAGCCAGAATCCGCACAAGCCCGAGGTCATCGCCTATTCTCACTGCCTGGAGGGCAGCACCAAGGGCGGCCGGCTCCATTAGAGGGCGCGGTCCGAAGCGAAGTCTAGAAATCAGCGAACTACGACCATGGAACATCCTCGCCGCTCCGACCACGCGCTCGGAGACGATGTTCGCCAAATCCTGTGGCCCAACGGACGTCGACACACCGATACGCACACGAATCGAGCCATCATCCATTATTACCGCTTGCACTTGGTCGACCTGGTCGGCCCTCAAACTGTCAAAGAACACTTCGATCAAATGCTGTTTTTTGTCGGGGGTTTCAACTTGAACAAAATTCCTAACCCCATCGTTACCAAAACCGATCATCCTAACATCTGCCGCCGCTAGGCCGGCTCGAATTTGGTCATGCGACCGTTTGATCGCCGCTGCTATATCGGCAATCTCCTTCGGTGTGTTTACTCTGACCATTTGCAGCAGCGCCAGCGGGTTCCCCGGCCGATCATCGTCGTCCTGAGGTTCCGGTGGTTGGGAGGGCCGAGTTGGCTCGGCATCAGGCTCAGTAGCGGCGTCACCCTCGGAATTCACCGGTCCGGCGTCCTCGTTGAGCCCGGCTGCCAGCCTTCCGGAGAGTTCGACGGCTGAGCCGGGCGCCGTTTCAGACGTTATATCCGCGCCGGGCGGTAGGAGCAGAACACTGGTCTGACTAACGTTCGCGAAGTATGCAGGTCTCGACGTACTTATGTCGCGGTTTCCGCCACTTCCGGCGGCCCTCATCGGCATCTGCGCGTCGATCCAGCGCACCTCTCCCCTCGAATTGACGACAGCCGCCACCAAGTGGCTTGTTTCGATGCCATCAAACGTCAAATTTACTGCTGCTGACGCACCCGGGCCCAAGGCTCGCAATTCCGCCTCAATCTGCGCCAGCCCTGCCTGACCGTCCGGCGCTCCCATATTGGACGAATCTTTCGGTATTCGGGTAAAGCTGGCTCCCAGTTCCTGTTCGACCAAACTCACATCGACGCCAGCGCTACTCCGATTACTGCCAGCCACCCGAGGCTTACCTCGCCACGTCGACAGCACAGCGAGAACCACCTCGGCACAGTTGAACCGTCGGCCCGAGGTGAACGGCCCACCGTCGTTGATCCAGCTAACCCAGTCGCTGGCATCCGGATCCGGATACATGCTGAAGCTGCCGTCAGGCTCGAGAGGAAGGCGACGGAAAAGCCGTCGTTGGTCAAGCGAAATCGGTGGATCATGATTTTCTAGCTGCGGCGGTACAACGTCGCCGCTCTGCGCATCAACACCGGACGGCCTGGTATTCGAGATCGGAGTGGACGACTCCTGGGATGGCGAGTTGTTGCTATCTGTGGTTTCCGGCCTGATCGGGATGACCGGGGCTGACGCTGGCTCGGGAGCGGGTGTCTGAGCTGGGTCGGTTGTTGCGTCGGGTCCGCTGAGCGATGCCGCATCGTTCGCGGGCGACTCGAGTTCGGCGTCAAGCTCCGAACTAGGTACGGAAGATGTCGGCGTGACAGCTCCCGGGGGCATCGCGCTCGGAGTTGATGTGTTGACGTCGCTGCGGCTCGCTGCCGTCTGGCCGTTCCGGCTGGTGGTGGTATGTGGTCTGACCGCACTAGGGCTTGCTGTAGTGCTCTCGGTCATTCTTGTGCCGGTCGACGGCCCCTGGCTCGTCGAGGTAGCCGCACTGGCAGCAGTACTGACACTCGATGAAGTACTCGTGTTGGTCGTAGACGAGGCGTCGGCGCTGTTTAACCTGCTGGTTGGATTGGTGGTGTGGGTCGCATCAGGGTTGGCGGCGGACTCGGTGTCGATGCTGGCGTGGGCTACGGCGAAGTTCCTTGCTTCGGCGGCTTCGTTGCGCGCGGTCTCCGCTGCCCGGACTGCCTCCTGAAGTTCCGCAGGGGAAGCAGCCCGGGCGGCCTGCTCAACCGCTTCGCGCGCGGCTTGGGCAGCCTGCTCGGCGCTCTGCGCCTGCCGGGCCGCCGTGTCAGCGCTCCGCTGCGCCCGATCAGCGGTCTCCTCGGCAAGCCGCACCGGATCGCCCTGCTGCTGGCCCTGGTTTTGTGCCGGCTGCCCACCCTGCGGCGCTACGTTGGGTGCTGCTTGAGGCGTGACGGTGGGCGACATGCCCGGTAGTCCTTGCCCGACCAGAGATGGCGCGGGCGAACCATGCTCCGTCGTACCCGGCGCCTGCGTATCCAACGACTGCATGCCAGGTGCCTGCGCACCAGGCGCTTGTGTGTCGGACGGTTGTGTACTCGGCGCTAGAGCCGGAGACGTCGAAGTGGACGGTGCCTGACCAGGCGATCGCTCACCAGCAGCCAATCGGGCCGCATCACGCGCCGCAGCAGCCTCCTGAGCACGCACCTGCGCCGCATCAGCAGCCGCCCGCGCCTGCACCGCAGCCAACTGCGCATCCCGCTGATGCTGAGCTGCAGCCTCCCGCGCCTCACGAACCTGCCGCTCCAACTGCTGCCGCGGCGTCTCCAACCCCACCACACCACGCACAAAACTACCCACACGCTCACCAACACGCGCACCATTACTAATGTAATTACGCGCCATACCAGCAGCAACCTGCTCAAACCCCGGCGGCCGCAAAGCAAACGTGCCATCATCCGCCAGCGACCCACCCAAATTCCCTAAAAGCTCCTCAGCCCACTCCGAAGCCGCATCCGCACCAATATTCGAAAACCCCCGAACCACCCCATTATCGATCTTCCCCGCCAACGTCCGACCGAAATCACCAACAGGAGAACCCAACGACCCCATCGCACCAGCAGCAGCATCCACCCACACAGCATGCTTATCCACGCTTTCACGGGTCCCCAACACCTTCACCTGATACAACTGCGGCAGAAGATTGACCACCCCCTCCCGGACCGCCTCATCCCCCGCCGCCAATGCCAGAGTCTTAACCCGCAACCCCGACGCCATCTCCCGCAAACCCGCATAACCAGACCGCTGAGTAAACGACGCACCCGCCCGACTCACCAACAACTCGAAAATCTGCCGAACCGTCAACCGCGTCACACCGATCCGCGCCGCCGCCAAAGTCATCGCCGCACCAAACGACAACCACGCCATCACCGCAAAAACGAAAATCTCCGTAATCACGATGCCAACCTCAAGCAACGTGGACAACTTCGTATGCTCAACATCAAGCGCCGCCGCATCCAACGAATCAGCAAGCACACCAACCGCCTCAAACAACTTCTCCGGCAAATCACCCCCCACCTGCTGCCACACCTGCGCGAACCAAGCCCCCGAATCCCCACCCCACAACTCACTCAACACACCCGCCGAACCCCGCGCCCCCTCCACCGCAGGACCCAACTGCTCCCCCACCGCACGCCAAGCCGCCGCCAACAGCCGAAACTCATCCTCATTACTTTCCGACCAAGTCTCCCCACCCGAACCCAGCCAAATAACAGCATCACGGATCACATTCCACGGATCACCAAAATCCCACAACTCAATCACAAGTACCCCCGAGGGAGTCGGGCCGAACGGCACAACAAGGGCTATTGGATGGTGACAGTTCGTCGAAGGGCGTTAGCAAAGGCCGTTGCAGATCGAAGCGACCGTGGATAGGAAGCGCCGCCGGTAGGGCGACAAGCGACACCCATCGAGACTACTTTGCCACCCCATCGCTGGAAAGTGCGGCAATCCACATAGGGGTGGATGAGTAGCTGTCGTCCACAGCGGATCTAAACGCTCCGGGATCGGTCCCCACGCCCCAACGGGCGGGACGGTGGTATCTATCGGTTCGCTCGGCCGTTAGGGAGTCGACGGCACGAGCATCAGGCAATGACCACGGGTCAGGCCCCCATGGCACGCGGGTCATCGGCATCTACCAGTTGGCCGAGTAACTTGCCGACTGCTCCCCCGACTTCGGCCAGTCCATCACCGAACAGTCGGATCACCGCTTCCAGTTGCGGTCCGGCATCCTCGTAGTTCTTTCGATACCTGCGGCCGGCTTCGTCCTCACCGAAAGTAACCGCAGTAGCCGTACGAGCGACGAGGCCCAATGCGTTCGCGCTCACCGACTGAGCATCGGCAGTCTGAGCGGCAAGTCGCGACGCTGCGGTCAGCGCACCGGGTATGTGCTTGATATCCGTGTATTGGGACATGTGCCTCAACGCTCCCGGATCAGGTTGGCAAAGCCGGCAACGATGCCATCAGCATCTCTGCCTAGGTGGGCGTCGATCAGTTCCTCCGGCACATATTCCTGGAGGATCTCCTTGACTCGCCCCTGTACCCCTTCGGCGGCGACGGCGATGGTCTCCTCGATGGTGCGAGCGAGATAATCGGCGTCGGGATCGCGGTAGATGCCTGGATCGATGAGGAGTCGGCGCAGCCGCCCGTCGGCCCCCACGATGGCGGTCACCAGCCGGTCGGCCGAGACAGCGGTCGCCTCCAACGTACCGAATTCCTCGGTAATCTTGTGAAAAGCACCGGTTGCACGCTCCACCTGGCTACGCATCCGCTCGGCGCGCTCGCGTAGAGCTTCGACTTCTTCCCGGGTGGCTGACACGGTTTCACGGTACGACAAATGGTGGGCACGCGGAAGAGGCCACTATGGACGTCCTGACGGGCTACCATGTACGGGTGCGACGCGGCATGATCTGCATGGTCACAGCGCTCGCCGCGCTGTGGCCGATGGCTACCCCGGCTCCGGCGACAGCCGCTGAGGCCTGCTCTCGAGGCCGAGCGGAAGGCACCCAACCCGCCGCAAGCATTCCCTGGGAGCGGCAATGGCTCAACCTCGACCGCGCCTGGACCCTATCCAGCACGTCTGCAGCCGTAACGGTTGCCGTGGTGGATACCGGAGTGGATGTCCGCCATCCCCAGATGGCACGCGCGGTGCTACCGGGAGTTGATTTCGTCGACGGCGGTAACGGCCGGGTCGACTGCACCGGCCATGGCACTGCGGTGGCCTCACTCGTTGCCGCCAGAACGGATCCCAAGGTTCCGTTCGCGGGGGTCGCTCCGCAAGCCCGGATTCTGCCGGTGCGGGTGGCGGAGCGGATCGACGACGACATGGATCCGCGACTGGTCGGCAACGGGGTGGATTGGGCGATAGCTCGGGGCGCACAGATTGTGGTGTTGGCGTACGCACTGCCGACCGACAGCCCGGCTGTACGGGCTGCGGTGGCGCGAGCAGTCGCCCGTAACGTGCTGGTCATCGCCTCGGCTGGCACCGTCTCGGGCAACGCGGGAGCCCGGTCGGCGCCGGTTCCGGCCGCTTATCCCGGAGTCTTCGGGGTGAGTGCGGTCGATGGCATCGGTGCCGTCCAGTCGGAGACCTATCCCGGTTCCCATGTCGACCTAGCCGGCCCCGGTGTGGCGATAACCGCCGCAGCGCCCGCGCGTGGGCACACCAACTACTCCGGCCCGGACATGGCTGCGGCTATCACCGCAGGCGTCGCCGCCCTGGTGTGGGCCAGTACTACTGGGGCATCTGCTGATGCAGTCGCACAGCGACTGGCCGCGACAGCTGACCCCTCACGGGGTGGGGCAAACAGCCCTTCCTACGGCGCTGGCATCGTCAACCCGGTCCGGGCTCTGAGCGAGCCGATCGCGACCGGCGGGCCCAGGCCGCCGGCCCGGTTCATTCCCGTAGCGGCCGCCCCGGGCGATTCCGGCCCGCCACGTGGTGCGGTGGTCGGCTTCGCCGGCGTCATCTCGGCACTGGGCATAGCGGGCCTCGCCGCACTCCGCCGGGCTCGTCGGCGCATGAGTCAGCCGAAGGGACAACATGATCCAGCTTGACGAGGCGCACGAAATTGCGCAGCGCTGGGCACACGACTTCCACCCGGACGCTACCGTTCGGCTGGAACCATTTGAGCTGGGGTACGTGGCCTACCGGACCACACCGGAGTACGCAGGGCGGGCAAGCCGGATCACCGACGCCGAAGTCAGCATCGTGATCGATGGCGACACCGGGGAGATCGCCCCGTTCGCGGCGCTGCCCGTAGCTTCGATAGTTCATCTCTACACCGCTCAGCGCGTGGCAGAGCAGCGATTTCCAGCGGCCCTAAAAGGGCTACTCAGTCTCAGCGGCTGGCGACCCGCCCGTGACATCGGTACTGCGGTGGACGGATGGTGGTCCCGGAACGCACCCGCTGGTAAAAAGCTACCAATGTCCGTCCGTGAGGTGGTGGCGGAGTTTGGTGGCCTCCAACTGCTACCCGTCGGCCTGTCGTTCGTACCTCAGCCAACACCACGCCCAGTGGAGTTGCTGACCACCGGCGCAGGAAACGCCGTCGTTATCGGCGAGCTACGTAAAGGGTCGGTGGCGATTGATGAGGACGGCGGTGTGTGGCTGTCCGGCGAGGGCGTACCGCACAAGGTCGCTGATAGCTTCGACGCCGCACTTCCCCATCTGCTCGGGGTGACCGATTGAACCGCCCCGTCTCGTAATCGCAAGGCCGACGATGACGCTGTGGTCTTTTCGCTCTTCAGATGCAGGCTCGCGTCGGTGGTGGTCGCTGTGACCACCACCGACGCGAGCTCGACTTCAGCTGGTGAGCGGAGTTGACTAGGCCTTGACCCCGAAGTCTCGAAACGTCTTGCCGACGTTCATATCAGCGTCGTACATGTTGTCGCTTACCCGATCGACCGCGATCGCCATGTTCGTGGCGATTTCCCCCAGCTTCCGTTCGGCGATGTCCCAGGTTTGCTTGGCCTCTGCATAGGAGTAGTCGCCATCCCCCTCCCAGTTAGCGAGGAGGCCGTCCAGCTTGCCCCGAAGCGCATCCAACTCCTGCCGAACCTGGCCGATCGCCAAATTCATCGAATGGACGCCGCCCTTGATCGCTGTAAAGTCCCACAGAGACTCAGGACTTCCCATGTCAGACCATCCTCGTCGTCGTAAGAGCGTTGCCAACCTTGCCGCCGGCACCGAGTTCCGCCGTGTTCGCATTCACGATGCGAGCAGCGTCGTCCTCTTCCTGCTCGTAGCTACGGGCAGAGCCCTGGACTAGAACTCCGAGTTCGTTCAATGAGGCATAGAGGTCTTGGATCTGCTGCTGGTACGCCGGGTAGAGCTGCTGGAACACTCCACCCGCGTTACCTCTCCAGCTAGTCCCGTCCAGGAGTGGCGCCAGTTGGGTGCTGAGTCTCGCCTGGATGCTGTTCAGTTCCGCCTCGCAATTCGTGATCGCCGAAGACGCTTGCAGCAGGTTGTCTCTCTCTACCCGAGTACGAGCCATCGCAATCTCCGTCCTGGTCAGTTTCAAGCGACCACGGCCACAGCAACACCCACGGGCATGGACTCTGGCGTCGTCGACGGGACGCCCGGACCATCGCGGTATGTGACTGTGTCGCCGTAGCCTGAGCGTTGCGCTGCTCAGGAGAATAACTCTCCGGAAGCCCTGGCAACAGTATCCAATCTCGACAATCGCCCGCGGTAACTCCACGGCTAACGCGGGTTGGAAACCACGGCCGATCGGGCACGGGCTGGGTCCAGGGACACTCCTTCCTCGACGCGATCCAGCAACGCGGCAGGCAGTGACACCGGCGTTCCGGAGAAGCCCAGCATGGCGGGAACATCATCGCTGGCGCACGGATGCCGTACACCCAGGTCTGTGATCAGCATGAGCGGCCCGCCGGGAGCGCCCGGGCCGGCCATGCTCCGAGCCAGCACCGCGTGACCGGGGGGCACGAGCACCGCGTCGGCGATCGGTACTCCATAGCCGACGGCGCTCCTGGCGACGATGCTCGTTGCTCTCGTCGGCAACTCACCATCGATGGTGACGGTGATGGTGTCGCCGAGCATCTCGGCGCAAAGCACACCGGCATTCGGCCGGACAAAGCCAGGGACCTGCGTCGGCGGGGCGAATCCAGACAGCGTCATCGGTGCCATGATGGGCGCGCCAGCGAGTGCGGCAGGTGTCAGCGCCACCGGCTGCGTGGCCGCAGCACCTCGTACCAGGGCCTGTTGCAACGCGGTCAGTTCCTGCAAGCCTTCCCGACGGACCAGGTAGACCCGGTCTGCGCCATCGGCGCCAGGCAGCTTCACCAGCTGGCCAACCTTCGCGTGCGCGAACCCGGACAGCTGCGTGCCGCGATCCGGCACATCGATCGGGCCGAGGGTGGCACCCAGTGGAATCGGGGCGAGCCAGGCGTCCGCGACAGCCAGCCCGTCCTCGGCGGCGAAGCCCAGTGCCGGCAGAACGTATCCGGGCTCTCGGATCGGGAACCGATGCCCGGACCACAGCAGGTAGCGCGTACCGTCTGCCCCGGCCAGCAGCACTCCACGCTCGTCAACCGGCACAGCAGCACCCGGCTGCGCTCCGGCCAGGATGATCGTGGCCGGGGCAGGTCGGCCGGCACTGTCCGGTCGTGGCAACGAGCACAGGTTCCACGCGCCGGTCAGATACTTCTTGCTCGATACGATCTCGTCAGGTGCGCCGGTGAGCCCCAGCAGGGCTCCCCTCGACCAGTTGAGCGACTCGCTCGCCACCCGGACCGACTTGCTGCCACCCATGATCAGAGCAGCTGAGCTGAAGTTGGCCACCGGATAGAGGGTCTTCGAGGTCGCGTCGCACACATAGGTCGCGCCGGTGTCGCGTTCGACGATGACGGTGTCGCAACTTTGCCAGGTGGTCTTGCCACCGGGCCAGATGATGCCGATGACCGCCGCCCCGGCCAGCGCGATGATCAGAATCATGATTCCGGCGAACGCGGTGGCTCCGCCGTGACGTCCGGCCCAGTCCAGCGGGTCGGGCCGATGGGCCAGTAGCGCGCGTACCTGGCGCAGCGTGAGGTACTGCTGCGATTGGATGAGGTCACGACGGCTGAGCATCGCGGTCAGCCTCCCAAACCACGGAAGTAGCCGAACAGCCCAAGCACCAGCGCCACCAGCACCGGTACCGCGGCGGTGAACGCCAGCGACGTCCAGTCGGCGAGTCGGCCGACCCGTGGTGGCGGCGTACGCTGGGAGAGCCGGCGGCCAATCGTCAGCGACAGCAGAGCGACCGCGATCAGGCCGGTCATGAGCAGGGCGGCTGCCACCGGTGTGTGCATCGGACCGGTCCAGGCATACCAGGTCAGGCTGAGGACACCCACGATGGCGGCCCCGATCAGCGGCACGCGATGACGTACGGCAGCGAACGCCCGGGCCCGCAGCGCACACACCAGGGCCATCGCCACCACCAACAGCAGGCCGCTGGTGGTGGGTGCCCGGGTCAAGAGCACCAGACTGACTCCGGTCACCGCCATGGCACCGAGGAGTAAGCCGGTAAAAAGGCTGTCAGCTCGACGTACCGCCTGGTGCAGATCTGCCGTCGGCTGAGGCGGGGCCTCGACAGCGCCGCCAGCGATCGACGGCACCGGCGGAGTGGGAATTCCCGCCACTGACATGGCCAGACGAGGCAGTGCGAACAGTGAGATCACGATGAGACCACCGACTACCGCCGCCGCGCCCTCCAGCGTGGTCAGTTCGGTGGCCACCAGTACGGCAGTCGCACCGATGCCGACCGCCAGGGTGGCTCCGGCAACGAAGGCTGTCCCCGGTAGCAGCATCTGCCCGACCAGCGCGACGAACAGTAATGCGGCGGCCGCACCGGCAACCGGCCACGGCTTGATCTGGAACGTGGCACCATCGGCCCCCATCAGCAGAGCGCCGATCGTTGCGTAGAGCAGGGCGGCACCGCCGGTGAGCTGCGCGGTGGAGTGGTCGCGCGTGATGCGGTCGGAGAGAACCGCGGTAAGCATCAGTGCCGCCGCGCCGATGAACGCCAACGCGCCGATCTGCCAGGACATCGATCCGGTAAGCAGCAGCACTGCCCCGGTCACGATCACTGCTGCCGCGAACGCCCGGCCCGCCTGTAGCGTCGAGTTCGCCGTCCACTGCCCCCCGAGGCCGGTGGCATCGTTGGCGATGGCCTCGGCAACGTCATCGAAGGCTGGCTCCGGCCAGGTCGCGTCATTGGGCGAGAGAATCACGGTCTCGCCGTCCAGCACGTTCTGCATTGCCAACGAGTGGGCGTTGTCCAAGCGCTGGCCATCTACCCGGCGCAGCACCCAGCCGCCGTGCTCCACGCCGTCCTCGGCCAGCGTCGATCCACCGTGCCGCAGCAGCGTAGGCATGATCCCGGCCAACGGGACATGCTCCGGTACGGTCATTTCCATTCGGCGGTTCGGTGCGATGACGATGATCCGCGCCAATCCCGTCTGCTGCTGCACTCGTCAGCCTCCTTTGTTCGCGTCCACGTTAGACACATCGGCCATCCGCGTCACTACTATGGCCCGGTGGCGACCACCATTCGCAGACGCCGAGCACGCCGTGCAGCTCCGCCGTTTCCCGCCGGTGACATCATGCTGGAGCCGCCCTCGGAGATCCCCGATCCCGAGGGTGGTCTTGCCGGCCGGCTAATCATGATCCTGCCGATGATGGCCGGTGCGGCGGCGATGATGCTGCTCTTCGCGGGAAACTCGGGGGGCATACTCCGCATGATCACGGGCGGACTGCTCGGGATTTCGATGCTCGGCATGGTAGGCGCCCAGATGGGTCGCTCGGGTGGCGGCAAAGGCGAGATGAACCGGCTCCGGCGGAGCTACCTGTTTGAGTTGGATGGAGTACGGCGAAACGTACGAAACGCTGTTCGGATCCAACGCGCAGCCGAGTATTACCGACATATCGACCCTACTTTGTTGTGGTCCATGGTGGACAGCAGCCGGCTCTGGGAACGGTTCCCCGGTGACCAGGACTTCGGGCAGATCCGTGTCGGTCTCGGCCCTCGGGAGCTGACCACCCCCCTGGTCGCCCCTCCGTTCGTACCGGTCGAGAAGGCCGAGCCGGTCAGCGCCGGCGCATTGCGACGCTTCCTGTCCACCTACCGACAGGTGGACGACCTTCCGGTAGTGGTGGCGCTCGACGGCTTCGCCAGCGTCTTCCTCTCCGGAGACCCGGAGCGGGCCCGGGCGGTAGCCCGAGCCATCGTGGCGCAGGCGGCATTCGGGCATGCCCCCAACGACATGATGGTCGCGGTGTGCGTCTCCGACGATCGGCGCTACCTGTGGGAATGGTGCAAGTGGCTGCCACATGCGGCCCACCCGTCGCAAACCGACGCGCTGGGCCCGCTGCGCCTGATCAATGCGTCGGTGGTGGGTCTCGAAGCGATGGTCGAAGAACTGCTCGTCGCTCGGCCGCGGTTCAATCCCGCAGCCAGCGAGGTCAGCTTCGAGGGGCCGCATCTGCTGGCCATCGTCGACGGGGCTGAGACTGCCGGGTCCGACCACTTCGCCACCGAGGTCGGTCTCGAGGGCGTCACCGTCGTGCACGTCTGCGGCGAGCCACCGCGTCATCCCGACCGTAGCTGCCTCGTCATCGACTTCGCCCAGGACGGCACCATGACCGCCACCACCCACGGCGGCAGTCAAGCGTTGGGCCGCGGTGACCAGATGCCGCTGGTGGTGGCGGAGAGCCTGGCCCATCAGCTCGCCCCGCTACGGCTGGCCCAGGCCGGTGGTGCTGAGCAGGCCATGAACTACACACACGAGCTGACGGATCTGCTGGAAATCGACGACCCCGAACAGATCGACCCAGCCCGCACCTGGCAACCGCGGCCGAACCGGCAGCGGCTACGTGTACCGATCGGTGTCATGTCCGACGGCGAGAAACTTGAGCTCGATCTCAAGGAAGCGGCACAGGACGGAATGGGTCCGCACGGGCTGCTCGTGGGTGCGACCGGCTCCGGAAAATCCGAACTGCTGCGTACCCTGGTCCTGGCACTGGCGGTAGGGCACTCACCGGAGACTCTCAACTTCGTCCTGGTCGACTTCAAGGGCGGTGCGACCTTCACCAAGCTGGACCGGCTGCCGCACACCAGCGCGGTCATCACCAACCTCGCCGACGAGCTGCCCCTGGTCGACCGGATGGCCGACGCGATCAACGGCGAACTGGTACGTCGCCAGGAACTGCTCCGGCGGGCCGGCAGTTATGCCTCGCTACGAGACTATGAGCGGGCTCGCGCCACTGGTGCGCCCCTCGATCCGGTGCCCAGTCTGTTGATCATCTGTGATGAGTTCAGCGAGCTCCTCACCGTGAAGCCCGACTTCATCGACATGTTCGTTCAGATCGGACGCGTCGGGCGGTCTCTCGGAGTGCATCTGCTGTTGGCCAGCCAGCGATTGGAGGAAGGCCGACTGCGTGGCTTGGACACGCACCTGTCGTACCGGATCGGTTTGCGGACGTTCTCCCCCATGGAGAGCCGGGCGGTGCTCGGTGCCACCGACGCCTACGAGCTTCCGCGCGCTCCGGGACATGGCTTCCTCAAGTACGGCAGCGAGCCGCTGGAGCGGTTCCGGGCCGCGTACGTCTCCGGTGTGTATCAACGGGCCACCGCCACCCTGGTCGACTCCGCCCAGATGGATCACCCCGTGGCGACGTTCACGTCAGGGTACGTGGCTGAACCGGCCAGCCGGACGATCGAGACCGAGGAGGTCGAGGAGCTGGCCGAGGAGGCAACGGGCGACACGCTGCTCGACATCATCACCGATCGACTGGCCGGCCATGGCACTCCCGCGCACCAGGTGTGGCTGCCGCC
Organism: Micromonospora sp. NPDC003197; assembly: GCF_053590565.1. Taxonomy (NCBI): domain Bacteria; kingdom Bacillati; phylum Actinomycetota; class Actinomycetes; order Micromonosporales; family Micromonosporaceae; genus Micromonospora; species Micromonospora sp. NPDC003197. The sequence continues at coordinate 49,692 of NZ_JBSFTE010000015.1, forward strand.
CTTGGGGGAGTCAAACACCATCCACGACGTACTGGGCGATCTGGTCACCTCGCCCGAGTTGGGGCTCACCACCCGCGATGCGACGCTACGCGGCACGCTCGACGTGATCGTCGGCGTGGTGGACCGCCCGTTCGACCAGCGTCGGGACCGGCTGCTCCTACCGCTGGCCGGCTCGGCCGGGCACGTCGCCGTCGTCGGCGCTCCGCAGTCCGGAAAGAGCACACTCCTGCGGACCCTGGTGCTGAGTATGGCCCTGACCCACACGCCGGATCAGGTGCAGTTCGCCTGCCTCGACTTCGGCGGCGGTGGCCTCACCGCCCTGGCCGAACTGCCACACATGTCAGCCGTCGCGACCCGGCGTGAGGCGGACCTCGTTCGGCGTACCGTCGCGGAGATCATGACCCTGCTCGCTGAGCGGGAGCAAATGTTTCTCGACCACAACATCGACTCGATCGCGGCCTTCCGTCGTAGGGCGGCGACCGGGGAATTCGGCACCGCGCGCTGCGCCGACGTCCTGTTGGTCATCGACGGCATCCTGACCTTGCGCAACGAGTTCGAGGACCTGGAGCCGCAGGTGATGGACATCGCCAACCGGGGCCTTGCCTACGGTGTCCACCTCGTGGTCGCCGGTGGCAGATGGTTCGATCTGCGGCCGGCCATCCGAGACTCCTTTGGCAGCAAGTTGGAGCTACGCCTGGGCGACCCGTCCGACTCCAGCATTGGCCGACGGGCTGCGGCGAACGTGCCGGTGCAGGCCCCGGGCCGGGGTATCACGCCTGATACGTACCAGTTCCTAGCCTGCCGGCCGCAGCTGAACAACGCTGTTTCGCCGGACAACGCGGTGAGCGAGGCTGCCGCCGCCGTACGCGTGGCCTGGTCTGGCCGGGTTGCGCCAAAGGTACGCCTGCTGCCCCGCGAGGTCACCTATGCCGAAGTCGCCCGCCTGAGCGACAAGCCCGGACTGCCGATCGGCCTCGCCGAGGCGGACCTCATGCCCGTACACCTCGATCCCGACACCGACCCGCACTTCATCGTCTTCGGTGACACCGAATGCGGCAAGTCGTCCTTCCTACGGATGCTGGCGGCCAGCATCGCGGATCGGTACACCCCGGAACAGGCGCGGATCATCGCGATCGACTACCGGCGCAGTCTGCTCGGCGGGCTGCCGGAGCAGCACCTCATCGACTACGCCACCACCGCCGAGCAGGGTACGGCGTTACTCAAGGAAGCGGCCGCCGCCCTACGCGAACGGTTGCCCGACTCCGACGTACGCCCCGAGCAGCTACGTGCCCGCAACTGGTGGACCGGCGCTGAGCTGTACGTGCTGGTGGACGACTATGACCTGGTGGCCGGGGACGGTAACCCGCTGATGGCGCTTCAGGGGCTGCTACCCCAGTCTCGTGAGGTGGGTCTGCACATCGTGATCGTTCGCCGCAGCGGTGGCGCCTCGCGGGCGATGTACGACCCGATGATCAGTCGACTGCGTGACCTCAACGCGCCCGGTCTGGTCATGTCAGGTGACCGCAACGAGGGACAGCTACTCGGCAACATACGTCCCAGCGCCCTGCCGCCCGGCCGAGGCTGGATGGTGACCCGCAAGGAGGGGAATCGTCTCGTTCAACTGGCCTGGTTGGACAGTGAGCTGTGACGATGCAGGGCTGGCCCTGGTGATTGGCCGTCGGTACGCTCAAGAATCGTGGGCGATGGTGATTTGCTCCAAGCTGAGCTCGCTGGGCTGCGAACGTTCGCCGACGCCGCAGCCGAAACCGGCGCGACCTTCGCCAATGACGCGCGTCGTCAGCTCAACGGCATCGCAGAGGCCGCTCGACAACTCGGCCAGCCGGCCGGGTTCCGCGAGATGCAATGGTTCACCGACATGGGTGTCGCTGATCTCGATACCCTGCACTCGTTTGCTGTGGATCTCGCTGACGGCCTGGTCAGCACGGCCAAGGGCGCAGACCTCGCCTACCAGTGGTATGCCGGCGTCGAGGACAGTTCCGCCAAAGAGATCGATCGCATCGAGGACGCGCTGGTCTCCGGCGATCTCCCCGGACCCTCCTACGGACCGGTGCTGCCGACGGTCGGCGCGCCCCCTCCGCGCCCCCGTGAGTACGACTACGCCCCACCCGGCATACAACGCACTGATTGGGAGGCGCTCGACGCCGAGCAGATCGTCGCGCTCGTGCTCGGGGCACGGCTCGATCTCATCGGTGAGCTGGCGGACGAGTGGGATGCGATTAGCGTCTCGATCGAAGCGGCCGGTAGGACCCTGGACGAGCAGGCCGAGCCGCTCAACTGGTACGGCCAGGGCGGACAGGAATTCGAGAAGAACGTCGAACGGACGGTCTCGTCGACCCGGTTGTGGCAAGCCAGCGCCGCTGCCCGGGTAGCGCAGTATCGCCTCGCCGCACGAACACTTCGCAAAGCTCAAGAAGAGCTTCGTCCGATCCTGCCGCAGCGCCAAGGCCAACTCGATGCGTTGCAGCTCGATCTGACCGTCGCCATCTCACCGCTCGGGCAGGCCGGTGTCCAACGGCAGATTGCCAATGCCAAGCTGGCAGCGGACCGAGCTGCCCGAGCCGTAGCCATCCGACTCAGTAGAGAGCTTGGCGAGATCCTGGACGATTGGCAGCCCGCCGACCCGTATCGAGGTCTGCTAGGTCTTGCGCCCGGCGGTGGACTTATTGGACCACTGGCAGATAACCCCGCCGAGTTGACGTCGACCGACGCCGAGCCGGATCCACCGCCCGATGTCGGACTTGGTTCAGCCCCGGGCGTAGGTCCTGAGGTTGGTCCGGGCCCCGGTCCGGCTGGCCTGCCTCCAGGGAGCATTTCGCCTGCCGCTCTTCCGCCGAGCCCGTTGCCCAGACTGAGTGCACCGGGTCTGCCTGGCCTGCCGTCCACGCTCCCCGCCGCCTCCCGGCTACCACCGGCGCTGCCCGTTCCAACAGCCGGTACGAGCCCGGGCGGCCTACTCGGGCCAGGTGGGGTACTCCGGCCTGGCCTGGGTGGTGTGGGGACGGGCGGTGTCGGCGCTCCAGGACTGGGACGGGGCGTACCGGCCCTGGGACGACTCCCCGACCGAACCCCACCGATACACCACCTTGCGGCAAGTGACACAACGGATATCCGGGAGCCCACCCTCGGCGCTCGGACCCCGCAGCTATCAACTCCGCAGGAGAACGAGGGGTTCATGCCGTTCATGCCCGGCCTGATCGGCCGCGCAGCGCCGGATTCTGCCAGGTCACAACGTCCATCCGCCAGTCGGACCAGGTCATCGACGTTCGCCGAAGGCGCCCTCTCCGGGCGCGCCGCCAGTACGCAGCCTTCATCCACCGATCGGCCTGACGATCGGCCCAAGGTATTGCAGTCGCGCCCCAACCGCCGTGACGCAGCAGAGCCCACCACCACCTCCTCCCACCCCGCCCCCGCCCTTCCCAGCAATCACGAGACAAAAGCTGGGCACGACCCCCTCAAGCCGACACCAGCACACCTCGAAGGTGGCGCTTATGGGTAAATCCAATCCACAAAATACTCGACTCGAGGAAGATGCACGCCACGGCACTGTGCCATAGCAAGCGCTGCGGTCAATCTCGCGGCGAGACGCTGGCAACATTTTCGAAGCTAAAGCAGGAGCAGCATTTGGCGACATATCATAAATCAACAACCGTCAGAGTTGACCAACAGAACAGCCCATCACATCCAGTCGAATTAAGCACCATAATCACGACAAAGCGACAGGGGCTACCACGAAGTATAAACATAGCACCTTTGCTAACTCACGGAAATCCGCTCCGACACGACAGTTAAACCGAAGGCCGCTAGGGCCGCACTGCAGCAACGCCTTCGACAATTCAATCGCTTCGAACGCGCAAAATATTCAAATCCCACACCTCAAGCACGCCACCAAAACACTCCGACAGGAGTAGACGAACGAAGGCGCCCATGGTTTCAATTACTGCTCAAATTCAGAACATGCGTTCACTGGCAGCAGAAATCGGACGCTTATCAACCGAGTTCAGCGAGGAACTAGATGACATTCTAGCCGGCATTAATGTTGACACCATAAATGGCTCACCTCCGATCCTGGAGGTTATCTATTTTGCAAACGCATTGAAAACTTGGCTCGGACACGATCAGCGAGGCATCACCGGATACCTCTTCACCATAAAGGCCGCGCTTGAGTCGTACCAAAATGCGATGAACATCGCGGCAGACACCTACGAAGAACAGGAATGGCAATCACAAAAACAGCTCCACAAGATAGACAAGGACATACTAAACAAGTTCGGAGTAACTTACGTCGAAGGGTCGATTGTAGAGAATCGACCGGACTACGCCAAGCCCAGACTCGTGAACGAAACGGCTGGCTCAGTGGCGAACTTCACCTCCTTCGACAACTTAGACGCACCAACAAGATCCAATTGGAACGAAACAGATGTCAAGGCCATACATGAACTCATTTCCGCACTACAGCCAACAGCAACAGAAGTCGTATCGACCAAGATTGGCCAACTAGCGACACTTCTTGAGAAATACGCATTAATGCTCGCGAGACGCGTTAGTGACATTTCACGATTCAACGTCGACTTTAGCACCGCCACTTATAGCGACGGCCCACGGTCCGCCCGCGCCGCGGAATACAACGCCGGAGAGAACATTTGGAGCAGCCTGGCCGCCGAACAATACGTGACACTCACCACTCAGACGTACAACTCGATGACATCTTGGGCCTTCAAACTAAAAACGCTACAAGGGTACATTGGATCAAGCGCCGAATGGATGAAACTCACCAAAACGGACGAGCAAACCATGTACGAATGGTATCTGGAAGAAGACCCTAAATGGAAAGGAGCCACAGCTTCGATTAAGGGCATCATTTTCGACAGCCCCGAAGAAATATACCGGAAGACAGTGGAGAAGCTCGCCACTGATCTGACCGACATTCTCCTGGAATACACAAAATGGGAAACACCGGAACCGTACGCAGGCTTAATGATGTCTGATCCGATAAAAAACCTCGGACCGGGCCCAGGCCCTGGCCCTGGGCCTGGGCCCGGCGCTGGCCCTGGAGCTGGGCCGGGAGGGGGGCCCAACGCTACTCCGAAGACGCCAAGTCCGAATACTCCACCGCAGCTTCCAAAACTGCCAAATGCAGATATCCCGAAGAAGAATGAGCAGCCCAACCAGAATCCAACGGCAACCCCGACTAAACCCACCATTCCCAACCTCGCGTCCCCGAATCTGCCGAGTGGGAACAACCCGTCACTGCCCGGCGGACTGAACACACCCGCCCTGCCCGGCGGCCTCTCTCCCTTGGCGAGCACACCAAGCCTGCCCACTGGTGGGATTCCCGTCCTGCCCACCACCACGCCCGGCAGCCTCCCCACTCTGCCCGGCGGCACCCCCAATCTTCCTGGTTCGTCGCGGCCAAACACGCCATCAATCACGCCGTTGCCCGGTAACGGAATTTCGCTCCCTGGCCGCACTGGCGGTTTACCACCAGGCGGCGGAATTCACAGCGACCCCACAACGGCTGTGCCAGGCGCCACCAACGTCACCCAATTGGACCCCGCTGTCGTCACCCCGATCGCCAACAGCAACACCGGCCCAGGTGGCGGCGGGGGTGGGGACGGCAACAACAGCATGCCAATGATGCCGCCGATGATGGGCGGCGGCGTGCCGCCGGGTGGCGGTGGCCAGGGTGGCGGCCCTCCCCGAGCAGTACGCCGTGGCAGCCCTCGCCTCGTCGATCCTGGCGCGGGCAATGGTCCGGCCGCGCTCAGTGGCCGTACCAAGGATCAACGCCGTGACCAGCCAAAGGTCGTCTCCGTGGAAACCGAGAGCTGGACCCCGGAGCAGGAGCCTGGGCAGGCACCGAAGCAGACCTCGGCCCGTCCCGCCCCAGGCATCGTCCGGGGGTGAGCCAGGCCGATCGCGATCCGGCCGCCGCCGCTAACTGATTGCGGCGGCCAAATCGTCGAGTAGCAGCAACTGCAGTTCGTCGCCGTTGGGCACCCGGCGCAGTTGCCGAAGCCGCTGCGCCTGGGCCTTGCGGATGCCGTCGAAGAGCTTGCGCGCCTCCCGGGCGTTGCCGAAGTTGCGGTCCTTGGCCATCGCGGCGAAGTAGCCACCAATCGACGCGTGCAGGTCGTCCGACAGGCGATATTCGTGGGCCTCGGCCATGGTGGCGAGGATGCTGACCAGCTCATGTGGTGAGTAGTCCTCGAAGACGATCGTCTTGTTGAACCGGGACGCCAGGCCAGGGTTGGCGTCCAGGAACTCCACCATCTCACCGGTGTAGCCAGCGGCGATGACGGCAATCTCGTGCCGATGGTCCTCCATCAGCTTGACCAGCGTGTCGATTGCCTCCTGGCCGAAGTCGCCCCCAGACCCGAATGACCGCGACAACGTGTATGCCTCGTCGATGAAAAGCACACCGCCGATCGCCTTCTCAAAGGCCGCCGCCGTCTTCTCCGCCGTGTGACCCAAATATTGGCCGACCAGGTCGCGCCGGGCCACCTCGACGAATTCGCCGCGTGGCAGGATGCCCAGCGCGGCCAGCAGCTTCCCATAGATGCGGGCCACCGTGGTTTTACCGGTACCCGGGGAGCCTGCGAAGATCAGATGGTTGGTCGAGGCGGCGACGGTCAGTCCGCCCCGGCGTCGCCATTCGTTGACCTGCAACTCGTCGATGATGGCGTGCACCTCGGACTTGACGCCGGGGAGGCCAACCAGCGTGTCGAGCTCGGCCAGTAGCTCTTCGGAGCGCACGGTGTCCTGGGCACGCATTGCCACCGGCTCCACCTTGGCTGCCGGACGGCCGGCTTCCACCATCTCGACGTTGCTGCCTGGTGCCAGCAGAATGCCCGGGGTGGCGGTCTGGTCGGTGGTGCACCCGGTGATCTGCCCGCCGCAATCCGGGCCGATGCTGATGCCCACCCCGACCGTCTCGGAGATCCGGCACCGGCGCATCACCACATTGCTCGCCTGGACCACGGCCACCCCGATGTCACCGGTACGGGAGATCGTGCAGTTCTCCAGCGTCGGACGGGAGTAGTCGTACACGTAGACGCCCCGGTAGCCGGCATCACTGATCAGGCAGTTGCGCAGGACCGGATCGGCCGAGCGCACGAGGATCCCGTCGGAGATGACCTGGGAAACGGTGCAGTTCGAGAGTGAGCCGGCGCAGTCGTCGATCTGGATGCCCAACCGGGCGTCGACCACACGGCAGCCGTCCAGGTCGAATTCGGTACGGGCACCGAGGTGGATGCCTGCGGCTGAGGTTGCTGAGCATTCGCAGCCGACCATCGTCAGTTTGGTACCGGTCGCGCTGACCGCAGCCGCGTCCACACCGGTGATGCGCAGCTGCCGTAACTCCACTGTGCCGCGCTCACAGTGCACGGCCGGACGTTGGCCGTCGGGCGCGACCAGGGTCACCGTGTCGGCCTCGGCTGCCATGATGGTCACTGACCTGTTCGTCAGCACCAGGTTTTCGCGGTATTCACCGGGCCCGACAACAATCTGGTCGCCGGGGCCGGCTACGGCCACCGCGTCGCTGATCCGGGGATAGGCGCCGGCCTGACTGGTCGACACGTACAACATCGTCATGGTTTTGCCGTCCCGAATCGAGTGGTGCAGACCTGCACCGAAGAAGCAACCTTGTCCACGGAGATCACAGCCACCACGACGAAACAGTAGTCCACCTCGGGATTGACTGCGCTGATGCGTACCGACTGCGCGCCCCTCGGGGCTTCGGCCAGGGTCGTTGCCTGGAGGCCAACCGGCCCGCCAACGACATAGAAGGCGGCTTTGCCGTCGCTGCGGTCGGTGAAGCTGAGGGTGACGGACACTCGTTCGTCTTGGAGGTTGGAAATCACGGGTGCCGCGTCGGCAAGCTCGGTGGCCTGCGGCAGCTTCGACGGAGACGTCGGCTTGGATCCGGGGGCGGCGACCCCCTGGCTGAACGCCACCCCGACGCCGAGTAGCGAGATGGCCATCGCACCGCCGAAAAGCCAGCGCCGAGCCTTGGTTACCGACGCGAGCGCGTTGCGTTTCTTCCGGCTCGTTTCCAGCGTGGGTGTCGGTTCCGGTGGAGGCTTCGGTTGCTTCTCTGGTGCCGGCTCGGCAGGTGTATCTGCGGTCAGCGCGGGTTGAGTCACCGCAGCCTTGTCCACCGTCGACGCGGGTTCAGTCACTGCGGAGGCTGCTGCAGTTGGCACAGGCTGAGGCACCGCAGGGGCAGCGGTCTTAACAGAGGCAGGCCCGGGAACGTTCTTGGCAGAAGCGGATGCAGGAGGCGGTGCTGGTGTGGGGGCGGTCTTGGGCGACGCAGAGGTAGCGGTAGGCGTAGACCGCGAAGTCCGATCCCGAGTCGCGATTGGGAGTAATTGCCCGCAACTAGGGTTCATGCAGTATGAACTATCCCCGTGCTCGCTATGTCCACACTCAACGCAGCTCACCTTCTGCATGCCCCAGATTGTGGCATGGGCCAAGGCTCGGCAACATCAGCAGGAAGCCCCTGAATAGGCGGAGAGCGACACGTTACTTGCCGGCAGTATCGTGATCTTCATGTATGCCCCCGGGCTCGCTCCATTATGGACCGTAGGCGGCCGGCTCCTTATCTACTCGGCGGGTGTGGGCGACGCTAGGCTCGACGACGCGGGCTGCCGATCGATGTCGGGCTCCAGGTAGACGATCGAGGTAATCGGCAGCGCCTGGCGCAGTCGGGTCTCGGCGTCGTCGATGATGGCGGCGATGCCGGCTCCGCTCTCGTCCACGTCGATCGCGATCTTCCCGGCGACCAGGAGTTCCTCCGGCCCGAGGTGCAGGGTACGGAGGTGGATGACCCGGTCGACCCCTGGAGTGGCCAGCAGCGCCGTGTGGATCGCGGTGACCTCTTCGGGCAGCGCCGATTCACCGATGAGCAAGCTCTTGATCTCGATGGCGAGTACGACCGCGATGGCGACCAGTAGAAGACCGATGCAGAGAGTGCCGATGCCGTCGTAGATCCCGTTTCCGGTAAGGACGCTGAGGCCCACGCCGGAGAGGGCGAAGACGAGGCCGAGCAGGGCGCCCGCGTCCTCCAGCAGGATCACCGGCAGCTCGGGCGAGCGGGCGTGACGGATGAAGGAAACCCAGCCGCGATCACCCCGGACCTTGTTCGCCTCCTTGACCGCGGTCCGCAGCGCGAAGCCCTCCAGGCCGATCGCGATCAGCAGAACGACGACGGCGATCAACGGCGAGGTCAGCTCGTGCGGATCGCTGATCTTGTGATAGCCCTCGTACAGCGCGTAGAGACCGCCGATGGTGAAGAGAATGATGGCGACGATGAACGCGTAGATGTAGCGCTCGCGGGCATACCCGAAGGGGTGCAGGGGGGAGGGGGCCCGACGGGCCCGTTTGCCGCCCACCAGCAGCAGCGCCTGGTTGGTCGAGTCCGCAACCGAGTGCACGCCTTCAGCGAGCATCGACGCTGACCCGGTGATACCGGCAGCGACGAACTTGCTGATCGCGATCCCCAGGTTGGCGACCAGGGCGGTCAGCACGGCCTTGGTACTACCCTCAGCGGCCATCGGTTGGTTGCCTCTCCTTGATCCTGAAACTAATGGTCATGTGCCAGCCCGGCCGCCTGCGGCGCCGCTGGTGGCAGCGGTGCGCGCTGGTAGCCGTCGTCGTCTCGGGATCCTATGGCGGCCGGCCCTCAGCGATTCCATAGTGGAACGCTGCAGCGCAGGGAAGCTAACACCAGAGTCTGGAAGAACGCTGAAAGGAACCGTTCGAGTCGGGAGCGACCGGATCAAGATTTCGTCGGCCCGTCGGAGCCAACAGAACCCTCATCTGTCGCCGTACGGGGCTTCGGCCGAAGTCGGACCTTGGTGATCGCCCGGCCGGTGACCTCCAGCACCTCGACAGTGAATCCGGGGAGCCGTACGGTCTCCCCCGCTGCGGTCGGGATGTGTCCCAACTGCGCCAACACCAGCCCGGCGACCGTGGTGTAGTCACCAGCTTCCAACTCGTCGATGTCCACCCCCACGTCGGGCAGGTCGTGCAGGGGAAACCCGCCCGGCAGCACCAGCGCCCCATCAGCGGTGCGTACGACGGTCTGCACGTCGCGGTCGGTCTCGTCGTAGATCTCCCCCACGATCTCCTCGACCAGGTCCTCCATCGTCACGATGCCATCGATGGAGCCGCGTTCATCCACCACGAGGGCGAACTTCTGGCGTTGCAGCCGCATCTCCCGGATCGCCTCGGTGACCCGCAACGTCTCGGGAAGGAACATCGCCGGACTGGCGTAATCGGCGACCGGTCCCTTGCGGTCGAGCAGGTCCCGCAGGTGTACCACCCCGACGACGTCGTCGAGACCGGCACGTCCCACCACCGGGGCGCGGGTCTGCCCTGTACTGCCGAGTTCCCGCAGGGCCTCCGGCGCGGCCAACCCGGTCGAGAGCGTCACCACGTCCCGCCGGGGGACGAGGATCTCTCGCAAGCTGCGCTCGGCGACCTCAAACGCGCCACTGATGATCATCCGATGTTCCGGGGTGAGGCTGCGCTGTGCCGCGACCATGTCCCGGATCTCCTCGGTGGTCACCTCCTCCCGCCGGGCCTTCGGGTCGCTACCGGTGAGGCGTACCACCAGGTCGGTGGCCTTGCCGAGTAACCACACGGCTGGACGGGAGAACGCCGACAGCATGTCCAACGGCCGGGCCACCAGCAGCGCCCAGCCCTCCGCGCGCTGCATCGCGATCCGCTTGGGCGCCAGCTCGCCGAAGACCAGGGTGACGAAGGTCAGGATGATCGTCACCAGCACGACGGAGACCGGTCCGGCCGCGCCGCCGAGAAACCCCAGTGGCTCCACCAGCGGTTGCGCGAGGGACACCGCAGCCGCCGCCGAGGCCAGGAAGCCCGCCAGGGTGATACCGATCTGGATCGTGGCGAGAAACCGATTCGGATCCCGCGCCAGTCGGGCCAGCACCTGCCCGCCCCGCGAGGTGCGCTCCAACCGCTGCAACTGGCTCTCCCGCAGTGAGACCAACGCCATCTCACTGCCCGCGAACAGCGCGTTCACCAGAACCAACACCAGCACCAACGCGACCTGCACGCCATAGCTGCCCACGGGCGCGTCGCCTCCTCGTCACGAACCGTTCGGGACATCAACGGTAACGGGAGCGGTGCACGCTCAGTGATGACTCCGGGACTCCCAGCTCCCGGTAGGGTCGCCGTAGATCATCGGTCGGTGCCGGCCAGAGGGTGCCACCGGCGATCATGGTACGAAGACCAGGTGGCTCAGGTACCCGGCTTGGCGGAGGCACGGCGGCCCTTCGACCGGCGGCCGGTGGGACGGTGACCGGGGCTGGGGCGGTTCGCTGGCGGTTGCCGCGCCAGTTCGGCCTCCAGGGCGTCCAGCGCGGTCCGCAGTTCACTCAGGCGAGCACCGAGGTCGGAGAGTTCGCCGACTGGGGCCGTCGTCCGCGCAGCCGGCACCACCATGACTGCCGCCTGGGCGGTGGCTTGGGGCACTTCAGCGTTTCGCTGGGTCGGCCGTTCCGCTTCGTGTGCGTCCTCCAGCGCCTTCAACACGATGCCGACGAGAAGGTTCGTGAGGAGATAGGAGGCCATGATGATGTAGGAGGCGTAGTAGATGATGCTCCACTCGGAGACGGCGCGTCCGGCGTTGAAGGCGTCGGTGATGCCATCGAGGGAGAGCAGTAGAAAGAGGGTGAACATGGCGCGCCCGACGGTGCCGTACCGGTCCGGGTAGGCCTCACCGAACGCCATCCAGCCGACCATGGCGTAGAGGTAGATGGTCAGTGCCGCGATCAGCAGGAAGCTGGCGAGGCCCGGCAGACTGCGCAACACCCCGCCGATCACGATCCGGAGGCCCGGGAAGAGCCGGACGGCTCGAACGATACGGGCAAGTCGCACCAACCGCAGCAGGGTGACGTTCTCCCGTACGCCGGGCAGCAGCGGCGCGCAGATGATCAGCAGGTCGAAGAGATTCCAGCCGTCGCGGAAGAAGCCGCGCGGGGCGTTGAGGTGTGCGCCGAAGCGCAGCCCCAGTTCGAGTACGAAGCAGGAGAGAAAGACGTACTCGATGGCCACCAGGGCGATGCCGGCTTCGGCGAGCGCCCGGTCGTAGGTCTCGACGCCGAGCACGATCGCGTTGAGGATGATCAGCCCGAAGGATACGGCGTGGAACCAGTCGGCGTTGACTACCCGCTCACACCAGCTCGCCAGGCGCTTCCTGACGGTAGTCGAGACCTCGTACACGCCGACACTCTCCCCTGTGGATGGATCCGTCCGGCGGACAGCCTAATTTGCGGGGTACGTCCCGGTAGCGCGGAGGGAGAGCAAACGGTCGTACGACGTCCGCCTACGGCTGACGGCATAGCAGCCGAACCTCGCGGCCCTGCCAACGACGCCGCAGCCAACGGTCGTGACTGGCCAGGACGATCGCGCCGGGGCCGGTACCCAGGGCCGCCTCCAACTCGTCGCACAGTCGCGGAGACAGGTGGTTCGTGGGCTCGTCGAGCAGCAGCAGTTGTGGTGGACACGCCACCAGAAGTGCCAGTGCGAGTCGGCGACGCTGGCCGACCGACAACTCCCCGACGGGCTTGTCCAAGTCCGCCTCGGCTATCAGGCCCAGCGAGATCAACGGAACTGCCGCCGCCCGCTCGAGGCCGAGCGAAAGCGCGTATGTGTCACGTACTGTGTGGGTCGGACGGGCAAACACGGTGTCCTGGGTCAGCAGCGCCACCGTCAACTCGGGCCGCCGCTGTATGTCACCCTCGGCGGCGAGCTGCCCGGCGAGTACGGCCAACAGCGTCGACTTTCCCGCCCCGTTGCCTCCCGTGACGAGCAGGCGTTCATTGGCGGCTATGTTCAGGCGTTCGACGGTGAGCCGTCCCGGCACCCGCACGTCCCGCAGGGAGACGAGGGTGCCGTCGGCTGCCTGTTCGGCGAGTGCGATGTGCCGGAAACGCAGCGGCGGCGGTGGCGCACCGATCTGGCCGCGTTCCAGTTCGGCCAGTCGGCGAGTGGCGTCACGCACCCGCCGGGAGATCTGGTTCTGCACCCGGCCGGCGCGGTGGCCGTAGCCCATCTTCTCGTTGTCGCGCCGTTCACGATCCGGGGCGACGAGATGCGCGGTGACTCCGGCAGAACGACGCAGTTCCTCCAGCTTCTCCTGCTCCTCGGCGTAGCGCCGTTCCCAGCGATCCCGCTCGGCCCGCTTCTGCGCCTGGTAGGCGCTGTAGTTGCCGCCGTACCGCACCGGACCGTCGATGGCTGGATCAAGGTCGATCAGAGCCGTGCAGGCGGCGTCGAGGAAGGCCCGGTCGTGGCTGGCCACCACGATGGCACCGGGCAGGTTACGTAGCTGTTCCTCCAGGAAGGCGGCAGCGATGTCGTCGAGATGGTTGGTCGGCTCGTCCAGTAGCAGTGCCGCAGGCCGGCGGACCAACAGGGCAGCCAGCAGCAGACGGCCGCGCTGCCCGCCGGAGAGCGAACCGAGGGTCCGATCGTGCCGGAGTGGGCCGAGACCGAGACCTTCGAGAACAATCCCGGCGCGGCGGTCGGCGTCCCATGCCTCCCGTTCCTGGGCCTGTTCGAGTCGTTGTCCATAGGTGTCGAGCAGCTCCGCGTGGCCGGGGTGGTCCTGTGGGATGTGCGCAAGCTGCTCGGCGAGACGTTCGAGCTCAGCCAGGTCGGCGCGGGCCTCACGTAGCGCGTCGTCCAGCACGTCGGCGATTGTCGATGCGGCGTCGAACGGCATCTCCTGCTGCAGAAAGCCCAGATCGGCTGGGCGCGTGATGCTGCCAGCGTCGGGCACGTCGGCGCCAGCGAGCAGACGCAGCAGCGTCGACTTGCCGACGCCGTTCTCCCCGATCAACCCGATGCGCTGACCGGGAGACACCGTGAGGGAGACACCGTCGATCACCCGTTTGCCCCCGAGGTTGCGGACGATGTCGTGGGCGCTCATGACTAGTTGCGACAAGGGTGGTCCACCAAACGTGATCGGTGCATGGCCCGCCGGGTGAAGACCTCAGGCGCGGACCCGGTCGACACCTCAGCGGTTCACACCTGCGGTGCCCCCGTCTCCGTCAGCTCGCCACCGGCCAGTCGCAACCACCGGTCCACACCGATCTGGACGAGGAACCGCTCGTCGTGGCTGACCACCACGAACGCCCCTTGATACGAGCCCAGTGCGCCTTCCAACTGGCCGACACTGCCCAGATCCAGATTGTTCGTCGGCTCGTCGAGTAGCAGCAACTGCGGTGCCGGTTCGGCGCACAGGACACAGGCCAGGGTGGCTCGCAGCCGCTCGCCACCGGACAGCACCCCGACGGGGAGGTGGGCGCGGGAACCCCGGAAGAGAAAGCGCGCGAGCAGGTTCATTCGCTCCGCCTCTGCTCTGTGTGGGGCGAACGTGGCGAAGTTCTCGGCGACGGTGCGGTCGAGGTCCAGCAGGTCCAGCCGCTGCGAGAGGTAGGCGATCGGGCCGGCTCCCCGCTTGATCTGACCGCCGTCCAACTCGAGATCGCCGTTGATCAGGCGTAGCAGGGTGGACTTGCCCGCACCGTTGGGACCGGTCAGCGCGATGCGTTCGGGGCCCCGGATCGCCAGGTCCACACCTTCACCGACGAACAGTTTTCGTTCGTCGACGTGGACCTGCATCTGTTGGCCGAGAAGGAGGGTGCGTCCGGCCGGGACGTTGGTGTCCGGCAGGTCCAGCGTGATGCGCTGGTCAACGCGCAGGGCACGTTCCGCCTCATCCAACCGCACCTTGGCCTCGCCAACCCGGGCGGCATGCACCTGGCCTGCCCGGCCGGCAGACTCCTGGGCGCCTCGCTTCATGTTTCCGGCGAAGATGCGAGGCAGGCCGGCGTTGCTGAGGTTGCGGGCGGCACTGCTCGCGCGGCGCTCGGCCCGCTCGCGGGCCTGCTGCATCTCCCGCTTCTCCCGCCTCAGCTCCTGCTCGGCGTTTCGTACGTTCTTCTCGGCGACCTCCTGCTCGGCCCGCATGGCCTCCTCGTACTGGGTGAAGTTGCCGCCGTAGCAGCGCAGTTCTGTGCGATCGAGTTCGGCGATACGCTCCATCCGATCGAGAAGCGCCCGATCGTGGCTGACGAGCAGCAGGCAGCCGTTCCAGTCCGCCAACACGTCGTAGAGGTGGTGGCGAGCCTCGAGGTCGAGGTTGTTGGTTGGCTCGTCGAGCAACAGCACGTCGGGCCGTTTCAGTAGCTGGGCCGCCAGGCCGAGTGAGACGATCTGACCGCCACTGAGCGTGCGCATGCTCCGGTCGAACGTGAGCTCGGCCAGCCCCAGTCGGTGCAGCTGGGCTCGGGTGCGCTCCTCGATGTCCCAGTCGTCGCCGATAGTCGTGAAGTGTTCCTCGCTCACGTCCCCCGACTCCACGGCGTCTATGGCTCGGATCACCGTGGCGACGCCCAGGACCTCGGCCACCGTGAGGTCGCCGGTAAGGGGGAGAGTCTGTGGGAGGTAGCCGAGCGTGCCGTCGACAGATATGGATCCGATGGTCGGCCGCAGCTCACCGGCGATCAGCTTGAGCAATGTGCTCTTGCCGGCGCCGTTGGGTGCGACCAGGCCGGTACGGCCGCTACCCACAGTGAAGGAAAGGTCTGCGAAGACCGGCGTGTCGTCGGGCCAGGAAAAGGACAGGTTCGAGCCAGTGATGGCGGCGTCGGGCATGAAGAGACCTCGTATGGGATGCGGGCACTCAGAAGTGATGCCCGATACATGGAAGAAGGGGACGACAAAGGAGCCACCACGGCCCGATGCCTCTACGCATCAGCCGTGCGGCCTCTCAGCTCCGGGTATCACCCGGAGATGTCGTCGTCACCCGCCATGTCTGGTCTCCTCAACCACGATGCACTTCGCCGCGAGCCTAGCAGCAACGGCCCGGCCATCCAGGTAAGGCGGGCACCCTGGACAGGGCGACCGGTCGCCACCCCGCATGTCGCCACCCCCGCATCATGCGTAGGCGTACGGGACGAAAACCGCTTGCTGCTCGCCGTGGGCTCAGGGAACGTGGTGGGCATGACGTTCTGACGGACCTCCCCCGCCCTGCCCGGACACGGCGCTGGCCAGCTCCGTGCCGCCGCTCGCCCGTACCCTTCTCCAACGAAGAGAGCGTCCTTGTCTCCGCATGACTCCCGGCAGGAGTCCCTGCCGCAATCCACCACCGGTTCGGCCACCGTCACCGTCTTCGCCTCCCCCGCCAGCTGGATCGAGTCCGACGCCCTGGCCCAGTGCCATCAGGTGGCTGCCCTCGACGGGATGCTCCACGTCGCCGGCATGCCGGATCTGCACCCCGGCAAGGGTGCCCCCATCGGTGCCGCCATGGCATCGACCGTGCTGTACCCGTTCCTGGTGGGCTCCGACATCGGCTGCGGCATCGCCGTGTTCCCCATCAAGCTCAAGCGCGCCGTACCCGAAAAGCTCGCCACCCGCTTTCCCGACCTCGACCAGGCACTCGACCCGGTACGGGACGCCGACGACCCGGCCTGGGCCGTGGTGGACGGCGAGATCCCCGCCGGTCACGTCGAAGGTCTCGGAACGGTCGGCCGGGGCAACCACTTCGTGGAGCTGGCGCGGGTCGACAGCGTCCTCGATCGGGCCCACGCGAGCCGACTCGGTCTCACCACCGGCGACCTCGTCCTCATTGTCCACAGCGGATCCCGTGGCCTGGGCGAGCAGATCCTGCGGGCGCACACCGAGGTGCACGGGGCGGGTCCCGCCCCCGACCCCGCCGCCTACCTGACGCTGCACGACGACGCCGTACGGTGGGGGTCACTCAACCGGCGGCTCCTGGCCGCCCGGGTCGCCCACGCCCTGGGGGCCGAGCCCACCGAGCCGATCGTCGACCAGTGCCACAATCTGGTCGAGGTGCACGACAACGTCTACCTGCACCGCAAGGGGGCGGCACCGGGTGACGGCCGGGACGTGCTCATCGCCGGCACCCGCGGCACCCGTTCCTACCTGGTCGCCGGGCACGCCGGACCGGAAGCCAACCATTCCGTGGCACACGGCGCGGGCCGCAAGATGTCCCGCGCCGACGCCCTGCGTCGGGGACGGGCAAAGCACACGGTCGAGGAGCTACGTCGTACGCCGTTGGGTTCCCTGGTGGTGTGTGGCGACCGCCAACTGCTCTTCGAGGAGGCACCGACGGCCTACAAGCGCATCGAACAGGTAATCGCCGACCTCGTCGACCACGACCTGGCCACCCCCATCGCCGCCACGGTTCCCCTGGTCACCTACAAGACGCCCGACCTCGGGTCGAGACCACAGCGGGACCGACGGGACCATCGCCGCAACCGGGGGCGGTCATGACCGTCCACCTGCTCCTGTCGGCCGGACGTGGTCCGCAGGAGTGCGCCTGGGCGCTGGCTCAGCTGTTGCGTCGGCTGGAGGCCGATGCCGTCCGGCAGAAGATGACGACCAGTCGGGTCCACACCGTCGCCGGCGACCGGCCTGGCACCTACCGATCGGCCCTGGTGCAGATCGCCGGAGCGGGTGCCGGTGTCGACGACTTCGTGGCGTCGTGGAGCGGGACCCTCTGCTGGCAGGCGCCCAGCCCCTATCGTGCGAGCGCCGGCCGCAAGAACTGGTACGTCATCTCCCGGCCGTGCCAGGTCGACAGCCCGCGCACCACGTTCGCAGAAACGGACGTCGACATCGTCGCCTGCCGTACCGGCGGTCCCGGTGGGCAACACCGAAACAAGGCCAGTACGGCGGTACGGGCGACGCATCGCCCGTCGGGGATCGTGGTGGTGGTCGACACCGAGCGGCAGTTCAGTCTCAACCGCAGCATCGCCCTACAGCTGTTGCGGCAACGAATCGAGCACCGAGACGAGACGGCGGAACGCGCGGCTGTCACCGACCGGTGGCATGTCCACGATGAGCTGGTACGCGGCAACCCCACCCGGGTCGAACGTCCGGGGCCGGACCTACTTCCGCAGGGCAGGAGCCGCCAGCGGCGACGCCAGCCGACAAACTGACTGGCGAGGGCGGCCCCGGTCCGACAGGCTGAACGGCGTGTCGTCGCGCTTCGAGGAACTGGTGTCGGAGGCGGAGTCCGCCGACGTCTCCGGCTGGGACTTCTCCTGGTTGGCTGGCCGGGCCAGCGAGGCCCGCCCGTCGTGGGGGTACGCACGGGCCATGGGTGCATGGATGGCCACCGCGCACGTCGCGCTGGACATCCAGACCGGCGGTGGTGAGGTCCTCGCCGGTGTCTCCCGGCTTCCCCGCCGGACCGTCGCCACCGAGTCCTGGCCGCCGAACGTCGCGCTGGCCGCCGCTCGCCTGCGACCGCGCGGGGTGGCGGTCGTCGCCGCCGGCGACGATGCTCCCCTGCCCTTCGCCGACAACACCTTCGACCTAGTGGTCTCTCGGCATCCCGTGACCACCAGGTGGGGCGAGATCTCCCGGGTGCTGCGCCCCGGGGGCACGTACTTCTCCCAGCAGGTCGGCCCGGCCAGCGTCATCGAACTCGCCGAGTGGTTCCTCGGCCCGCAGCCGCCGGAGGTACGCGACATACGCCATCCCGAGCAGGCTCGGGCAGCAGCCCAGGCTGCCGGCCTGACCGTCGTGGACCTACAGCTGGAGACGCTACGCACCGAGTTCTACGACATCGGTGCCGTGGTGTACTTCCTCCGCAAGGTGATCTGGATCGTGCCGGGCTTCGCCGTCGACCGGTACCGCCCGAAGCTGAGGACCCTGCACGAGCGCATCGAGGCCGAGGGGCCGTTCGTCACGTACGCGACCCGCTTCCTCATCGAGGCTCGCAAGCCGGGCTGAGCCTGCCCGTCGAACGTACGGTGCAACGCCGCCTCCGTCGCCGGATGGCACTTGGCCGGAGCCAGTAGCCGGATGCCACTCGGCTGGTACGCCGCCCAATCCGGGCTCATCCCGCGCTGACCGCTGTTTCGGTCACGACGATCGATACCTGTTCGTCATAGGCTCACTGCCGAGGGGCTGAGACGATGGGTGGATAAGCCAGTGACATGGCAGCACACGAGCCGTCCGGCGGCGGGTACGACATGAGGCCACGAGTCGACCAGCGCGCAGCGTCACCAGCCGGTCAGGGTGCCACAGCAGTCGGCCCGTTACCAGTACATCGTTTGGCGGTACCCGCCCCAGCGACGCTACCGTTCGTAATCGATACCTTCGAGACGATCCACCCTCTGGCGCAGGCGAATTTCCCCCACCGGCACGACTTCTACGAGGTGGTGCTGGTAACTGCCGGTACGGGCACGCACGTCATCGACTTCGTCGAGCGGCCGCTACAGCCGCCGCATCTGTACGTCATCGCCCCCGGTCAGGTGCACTTCTGGGATCGGGTGTCCGGCCTGCGCGGTCGAGTGATGCTCTTCACCGAGGAGTTCCTGCTCGCCCACCCGGGTGACCGGGCTGGACTCCACGCCCTCAGTGAGTTGCCATGGCTGGACTTGACCGCCGCGGAGGCGGCCGACTTCGCGGCGCTGATAGCCCAGATGGAATGTGAGTACCGCCGTCGGGACGACGAGTTCACCTCCGTCATCCAGGCGTACCTGCATGTACTCGTCGTACGGGCCCGACGTTCGCCGGGCATCGCCCCACCGGCACCGGATACGGATCAGGCTACCCAGGTGGTCCAGCGGTTCAGCCGGCTACTCAGCGACCCGGCCCCCGGACCTCGGTCCGTGGGTGCCTACGCCAGCCGGATCGGCGTATCGGTCAGCTACCTCAACGACGTGGTCAAGGCGATCACCGGACGGACCCCGGGCAAGCTGATCCGCGAGGCCCAGGTCCTGGAGGCCAAACGCCTACTGGCCCGAACCGGAATGACGGTGGGGCAGGTGGCACGCGAGTTGGACTTCGCTGATCCGGCGTACTTCTGTCGGTTCTTCCGCCGGGAGACCGGAGTCAGTCCCGGGACTTTTCGGCGCGGTGTCGGCGGAAATCACCATCTCTACCGAAAAGAATCCATCGACGTTCTCCAATTTGAAACATAGCGTCGAGACACACCTGTCAAGCGGGCCCAGCCAATGGCGGCTGGTGAACCGGCCCCTGTGGTCAAGAACCGTGGTGGCCGGCACCCGCCAGCCGTTGGCGTGCGGTCCTGATCGTCCGCCCCCTGACGTCGAGGAGAATGAGCATGACTGGCGAACAGAGCGACCACACGCTCGACAGCGAGCCCGGCGGCCCCCCGTCGGCCAGCGGTATCACCCGAAAGAAGCTGCTCAAGGCGGCCGTGGTCGCCGCACCGGCACCGTTCCTCGTCGGTGCGCTACCCGCCCTCGCGGGCGATCGGACGCCGTCCGGTCAGTCCCTGGACCCAACGCCGGCCTGCGACGACGGAGACGACCCGACGCCGCCGCAGACGGAAGGGCCCTACTTCAAGCCGAACTCACCACAGCGGACCTCGATGCTGGACGGCAACGGCACCCGACTGGTCCTCACCGGCACCGTCTACGGCCTCGCCTGCCAGCCCATCGCCAACGCACTACTCGACTTCTGGCAGGCCGACGCCAACGGCGCGTACGACAACACCGGCTTCCGCTTCCGGGGACACCAGTACACCAACTCGCAGGGCGCGTTCAGCCTCACCACCATCGTGCCGGGTCTCTACCCAGGCCGTACCCGGCACATCCACGTCAAGGTGCAGGCACCGGGGAACCCCATCCTCACCAGCCAGCTCTACTTCCCGGGCGAGCCACGCAACGCCACCGACCCGCTGTACAACCCGGTGCTGTTGATGTCGATCCAGGACGCTGGCACGGAACGGCGGGCAAGTTTCGACTTCGTGCTCAACGTCAACCAGACCCCGGGCCCCACGCCGACCTCGACCGGCACCCCACCCAGCGGGATCTGGCAGGCCGGCGTGTCCTACCCGATAGGTGCCCAGGTCAGCTACAACGGCCTGAACTACCGCTGCCGGATCGCCCACACCTCGATGGTCGGCTGGGAACCGCCGAACGTGGCAGCGCTCTGGCAGCGCATCTGACCTGATTCAAGCAGGTGACAGCGCCCCCGGGCGGCCGCACCGCCAGGTGCGGCCGCCCGGTACGGCGTGGATAACCGGCGCGGTACGGCGTGGATAACCGGTGCAGTCGGACCGGGGTGGGCCAGACTGACGACATGGCAGCTTCGCGGCTCGACGGCGCGATCGCGCTGGTCACCGGCGCCTCATCGGGCATCGGTGCGGCGACGGCCCGACGACTGGCCGGCCACGGAGCCCACGTCTTCCTCTCCGGCCGGGACGCCGAGCGGCTGGCGGCCATCGCCGCCGAAGTGGGTGGTACGGCGGTCCCCGGTGACCTCACCGAGGCGGGTGCCGCCGAGGAGTTGGCCGGACGGGTGTTGACGACGGCTGGACGGATCGACGTACTGGTCAACAACGCCGGCCTGGGCTGGGCCGGGCCGCTCGCCGAGATCACCGGACCGGAGATCGCCCGGTTGACGACGGTCAACCTGCTCGCGCCGATGCTGCTCACCCGGGCCGTCCTGCCCGGCATGGTGCAGCGCGGGCGTGGCCACCTCGGCTTCGTCAGCTCCATCGCCGGCCGGCTCGGGGTCCGTGATGAGGCGGTGTACGCAGCCACCAAGGCCGGTCTGGACGTCTTCGCCGGGAGCCTACGCCAGGAGACGACGGGCACGGGCGTGACGGTCACCGTGCTGGTGCCCGGCGTGGTGGACACCCGGTTCTTCACCCGCCGCAACCGGCCGTACCAGCGCAGCAGGCCCGGGCCGGTCACTGCGGACCGGGCGGCTGCCGCGTTGGTCACCGCGATGCTGCGCGGCCGGGACGAGGTGTACGTGCCGCGCTGGTTACGCCTTCCGGTGGCGGTACGGGGCACCCTGCCCGGTGCCTACCGGCGGCTCGCCGGCCGGCTGGGCTGACTGCGAGCCGGACCGGCTGGGCTGACCTCGTCCAGCCGGTCCGGGGCGCCTGGGTCAGGCCCGCAACGCACGGATCGACTGACGCAGCGACGACATGGTTGCCAGCACGGCCGTCGGCTCGTACCCACAGTGCGCCATGCAGTTGGCGCAGCGCGGATCACGGCCCCGCCCGTACGCCGACCAGTCGGTCGTCTCGATCAGCTCCCGATAGGTCTCGGCGTACCCGTCGTTCATCAGATAGCAGGGGCGCTGCCAACCAAAGAGCGAGTACGACGGGATGGCCCAGGCGGTGCACTGGAAGTCGACCTGGCCCTCCAGGAAGTCCAGGAACAGCGGCGAGTGGTTCAACCGCCACCGGCGACGCCGCCCGTCAGCGAACGCCTTGCGGAACATCGTCCGGGTCTCCGACACACCGAGGAAGTGCTCCTGGTCCGGTGCCTTCTCGTAGGCGTACGCCGGGGAGAGCATCATCTGATCGACGCCGAGGTCGTCGTTGAGGTAGTCGAGCACCTCGATGACGGTCTGCGGGGTGTCGGTGGAGAAGAACGTCGTGTTGCTGGTAACCCGGAAACCGCGCCGCTTCGCCTCCCGTACCGCCTCGACCGCCTGGTCGAAGACTCCCTCCTTGCAGACCGAGGCGTCGTGCCGTTCCCGCAGTCCGTCGATGTGCACCGCGAACGAGAAGTACGGCGAGGGCCGGAACAGGTCCAGTTTCTTGGTCAGCAGCGCCGCGTTGGTGCACAGGTAGACGAACTTGCGGCGGCGGAGCAACTCCGCGACCATCTCGTCGATCTGTGGGTGCATCAGCGGCTCTCCACCGGCGATGGAGACGATCGGCGCACCGCACTCCTCGATCGCCCCGATCGCCTGCTCCACCGGCATCCGGCGTTTCAGCACGTCGGCCGGGTGTTGGATCTTCCCGCAGCCGGCGCACTTGAGGTTGCAGGCAAACAGCGGCTCCAACTCCACCAGCAGCGGATAGTACGCCCGGCGGCGCAGCTTCTGCTCGATCAGATAGCGGCCGACCCGGAGACTCTGACGTAGTGGCATGCTCATCTCGGACGTTTCTCCTTCGGAAGGGTGAAGTGCACGTCTTCGACACTGGTCGTCGCCTGCTCCACTGCAGTACGCAACGACACCGTCCCGGCCCATTCGGCCAGCGCCGGGCCGGCCCGGGTCAGCGCCCGCAGCGCGCGGGCCACCCGGAGTAGCGTCCCGGGCCGGTACAGCGGTGCCGCCGGCCCGTCCGCGATCGCCCGTACGCAGGCCACCGGCCGATCGGCGGCCTCGGCGAGCAACGCGGCCGACTCGGTGTCGACGGCCAGCGCCCCGGTGGCAGCCAGTCGCGTACGGGCCGCGCCGTCGACCCAGCGGCGGCTGCTCACCACCGGCCCGAGACACACCGTCAACCCGCGTCGACGCAGCGCCGCGGCGAGCGTTGACGCGCCCCGACAGGGCAGCACGGCCCCGGGGTGCTCGCCGGCGAGGCGTACCTCGGTGGCGACCACCAGGTCCCCCGGGCCCAGCTGCGGGGAGAGCGCACCGGCGATACCGGCCACCGCCAGCACCTTCGCGTCCCCGTGCCGGGACGCCGCACGGGCGGCCCGGGCCAACCCCGTTCCGGTACGCCGGACCGGCGCGCCGGCGGGCAACGCGCGGCGCAGCGCCCAGGCTTCCAGTCGCATCGGCGCGAACAGGACCCAGTCCCCGGTCAACTGCCGGCTCCCCCGCCGGTCGACGGGGCACCGACGGCGACGCCAGTCGACAGGGTGCCAATATCGGCGCCAGTCGACGGGGTGCCGGTTTCTCCGTCGGGTGACGGCGTGCCGGCGGCGACACCGGTTGGCGTGTCGCCGGTTCCGGTCGCGTCGAGCAGGCGGCCGAGCGCGGTGACCGGGAAGACCAGGCGGTAGAGGTGGTAGTTGATGTAGAAATCGCCGGGAAACCCGGTTCCGGTGTAGTGCGGCTCGTCCCAGCCGCCATCCGGGCGTTGGGTCTCCACCAGCCAGCGCAGCCCCCGTCCGGCCGCCGCCGAGTCACCACCGCCGGCGGCGTGCAGGGCGAGCAGCGCCCAGGCGGTCTGCGAGGCGGTCGAGGCACCCCGTCCCCGCCAGTACGGGTCCTGGTAGGAGCGCAGGTCCTCGCCCCAACCGCCGTCCCGGTTCTGCTGGCGGTGCAGCCACTGGACGGCCCGTACGATCACCGGATCGTCCGGGCGCATTCCCGCCGCGACCAGCGCCGGCACCACTGCGCCGGTGCCGTACACGTGGTTGGCTCCCCACCGGCCGAACCAGGAACCGTCCGGTTCCTGGGCGCGCAGCAGCCAGTCGACGCCGCGGCGTACCGCCGTCGAGCGGGCCATGCCCTCGGCGCAGAGCGCCTCCACGACGTGCGCCGTCACATCGGCGCTGGGCGGGTCGATGACCTCCCCGAAGTCACAGAACGGCAGCGACCGGGCCAGGGTCCGGGTGTTGTCCGCGTCGAAGGCCCCCCAACCCCCGTCCCGGGACTGCATCCCGCACAACCAGTGCAGGCCCCGCTCCAGCGCGGCTCCGACCTGTGGGCTCGGGGCGGTACGGCGTAGCGCCAGCAGCACTTCGGCGGTGTCGTCGGTGTCCGGGTAGCCGTCGTTGTCGAATTCGAACGCCCAGCCGCTGGGGGCCAGGCCGGGCCGGCGTACCGCCCAGTCCCCGGCCACCCGGATCTCCTCGTCGACCAGCCACCGGCCAGCCTTGACCAGCGCGGGATGCTCGGCCGGCAGGCCGGCATCGGCCAATGCGACCACCGCCAGGGCGGTGTCCCACACCGGGGACTGGCACGCCTCCAGCCGACGTACCGGCCCCTCGGGGGTCTCCTCACGGACGGTGAACCGGTCCAGGCCAGCCAGGCCAGTCCGCAACACCGGGTGGTCCAGCGGATAGCCGAGCAGGTGCAGCGCGAGCAGTGAGTAGACCCAGGGGGGCTGAATGCCGCCCCACGAACCATCGGCCTCCTGCCGGGCCACCACCCACTCCGCCGCGCGGCGGAGCGCGTTGCGGCGCAACAGCCCGACGGGGCGGCGCTCGTAGCCACGCAACGCCGCGTCAAGGCCGTACAGCCAGCCGGCCCGGTTCCGCAGCGACGGGGCACGGACTGGTCGGGCACCAGTACGCAGTTCGGTGAGGGAGAAGCCGAGCGGGCGGACCGGCCGCAGCGCCCGGACGATTGCCAGCGGCACAATCGTCTGCCGGGCCCAGCAGGCGAAGTCGTAGACGTTGAGCGGCATCCACGACGGCAACAGCACCACCTCGGGCGGGACGGCGGGCACCCGGTGCCACGACCATTCGCCGAACAACGCCAACCAGATCCGGGTGAAGACCCGGCTGCGCTCGATGCCGCCGTTGGCGAGCACGAACTCGCGGGCCCGGACCATGTGCTCCGCGTCGACCGGATCGCCGGCCAACCGCAGCGCCGCGTACGCCTCGATGGTGGTGGAGAGGTCTGAGGGTCCGTCGTAGAAGGTGGCCCAGCCCCCGTCCGGGTGCTGCCGGCTGCGGATCCACCGGGCGGTGGGATCGGTCTCCGCCGGAGTGAGGATGCCGAGGAACTGCCGCATGAGCAGGTCCTCGGCCTCCATGGTCACGTTGGTCTCCAGTTCCCCCTGCCACCAGCCTTCCGGCTGCTGGCGGGAGAGCAGATGCTCGCGGGCGCGGGCCAGTGCCACCTCGGCCCGGGCTCGCAGATCATCGGGCTGCTCGACGGTGCTCCGGTCGACATTGCTCCGGTCGACGGTGCTCTGGTCGACGGTGGGCTCGATGGTGGGCTCGACCGGCTTGGCGCCGGCGGAAGAGAGCAATCCGGTCATCAGTAGGTCCGTCCGGTCATGAAGTGTGCAATCGCGGTCAGGTCGTCGTGCAGCGGTGCCAGGGCCGCCGTACCGAGCAGGCCGGCGGCGCCCATCCGGGCGAGCTGGTCCAGTTCGGTCAGGGCCTCGGTGAGTAGCCGGTCCGCCTCCTTCACGGTCCAGTCCCGAGCCCCGGTTTCCTCGATCAACATGGCTGCCAGGGAGAGATCGCTCGGGCTCAGTTCCCCGGCGGCGCAGTACAGCTCCCGGAACTGGTCACTGGCCGGCCCACCGGCGGTCAGTGCCCGTACCACCGTCACCGTCTTCTTCCGGGCGCGCAGATCGGCGAGGACCGGTTTCCCGGTAACGGCTGGTTCACCCCAGATGCCGAGCAGGTCGTCGACGAGCTGGAACGCCAGGCCGAGGCGGTCGCCGTACCGGGCCAGGCCGCGGGTCAGCGGCGTCGGCCCACCGCACAGCACCGCGCCGAGGGTGGCGGAGCAGGACAACAGGGCCGCAGTCTTGTTACGGGCCATGGCCAGGCACTCGTCGAGGGTCACCTCGGTACGCCGTTCGAAGGCCATGTCGGCGGCCTGCCCGGCGATCAACTGCCGGACCGCCACCGTCAGGCACCGGGCGGCGGCGACCGCATCGGGGCCGGGCAGCTCGGAGAGCACGTCATTGGCGAGGTTCAGCAACGCGTCGCCGGCCAGGATCGCCGGGCCGACGCCAAAGGCGGTCCAGGCGGTGGGCCGATGCCGCCGTTCCGCGTCACCGTCGATCACGTCGTCGTGCAACAGGGAGAAGTTGTGCACCAACTCCACCGCGACCGCGCTGGGCAGGCCGTCGCGATCGGACTTTCCGGTGGCCCGGGCGGAAAGCAGCGCCAGCGCGGAACGCAGTCCCTTGCCACTGCCTCCCTCGGTCGGTTCGCCGGTGACATCCCAATATCCAAGCTGGTAGCCGGCAGTCAACCGGGTGTGCGAATCGAGCCGGTCAAGCGCCGCGTGGATCGCGGGCCGGACGATCGGATCGGCCTCGGCCAGGATGTGGGGTCGTGCGACGGTCATGTCGTTACCTCCGTCAGGGTTGTCTTCGACGCGAGGTGTTCGAGCACCACGCCCGCCGCTCGTTGCCCACTGCGTACCGCCCCCTCCATCGTGTCCGGCCACCCGGTGTCGGTCCACGCCCCGGCCAGGGCCAGGCCAGGCAGGGCGGTCCGCGACGAGGGCCGGACGCTGCGCGTACCGGGGCGTTGGCGGAAGGTCGCCCGGGGTTCCCGGGTCACGAAGACCTCGCTCACGGCGGTACGTCCGGCGGACGGGAAGAGTTCCGCCAGTGCGGCCAGGTAGGTACGGGCCAGTGCCCCGGCCGGGGTGTGCAGGACGGACTCCGCAGCGGAGATCGACACGACCAGGTACTGCCCTGAGGAGTCGGGCGGGGTCCGGTCGAAGAGCCACTGCACCGGTGTGTCCAGACCGGCGGCGAACTCCAGGTCGGTGACGCGCTGCCGGTAGCGCACGTGCACGTTGACGATCGGCGCGGCACCAAGGGACGACCAGCGGGCCCGATCTGGGGCCGCTGCCTCCGGCACCAGCCGCGCCGCCTGCTGGTGCGGTACGGCCAGCACCACCGCCTCGGCGGTCACCCGGTTGTGGTCGGAGCGGATCTGGAAGCCCCCCCGGTCTACGACGATCTCCCGGACCCGGGTGCCGGTGCGTACGCTCGCGCCCTGCTGCCGGAGCAGCCCAAGCGCCGGTACGGCGTGCAACTCGGCCAGGGAGGTGGTCGGCCGCCCGATGTCACCAGCGTCGGCCCGATCGAACAGTCCGGTGCGGAACACCCGGGCGGCCAAGGCGAGCGAGGCGTGTCGGGGCGGGGCGTTGAGTGCGGCGACGCAGATGAGTTCCCACAGTCGTTGCACGGTCTGCGCATCCTGGCCGTGCTCGGTCAGCCAGTCACCAAAACTGATCTCGTCGGAGGCGGGGGCCTCCGGCTCGACCGCCCGCAGCGCGGAGGCCGCCCGGATCGCGGTGAGTCGCTGCCGCAGCCGCAGTGGACGGTAGGTCAGCAGCGCCGGCAGCAGGTGCGCGGGTGCGGGCAGTCGGCGATCCCGGGCCAATGTGTGTGGAGGCGCGCCGGGCCGCAGGATCGGTACGGCAAACGCGTCCTGCATGGTGGTCCGTTCCGTCGTGCCGAGGCGCCCCAGCAGGTTGCGGTATTCCTCGTAGCAGCGCAGGAAGACGTGCTGGCCGGTGTCCACGGCGAGGTCACCCCGGCGGAACGAGTAGGTGGCTCCGCCCAGCGAGGGACGGGCCTCCAGCAGGGTGACCCGGTGACCAGCGTCGGTGAGGCGCAGCGCCGCCGTGATGCCGGCGAGCCCGCCGCCGATGACGCAGACGTGCCCGGCCTTCACGCGGTGCTCCGGGCCATCGCCCGTGCCGCGACGTACGCCTTCTCCCAGCCGGTGAGCGCCACCCGACGGCGGGTGACTGCGAGCGGGTCGGCGATGATCCGGGCCAGCAGCCGGTGGTAGATGCCGGCCATCGCGGCCACGCAGGCGGCACTTCGCCGGTCCAGCATGGGCAGCAGCCTGAGCCCGGTCCGGTAGTAGCGTTCGGCGCGGTGCGCCTGGAAGCGCAGCAGTTCGATCAGTCGGTCCGGTTCGTCGCCGAGCCCACCGTCGGCGGTCAACTCCAGCCGGCACCCGAACCGGTCAAGGTCCTCGCCGGGCAGGTAGACGCGGTTCTGGGTCCGGTCTTCGAGGACGTCGCGCAGGATGTTGGTCAGTTGCAGCGCGATGCCGAGGGTGTCGGCCAGTTCGCTGGCCTCGGTCCGGGACGCGGACGGCCGCATCTCGAAGACGCCGAGGGAGAGCCGACCGATCGAGCCGGCGACGCAGCGGCAGTAGCCGGTCAGTTCGTCGAAGGAGTCGTACCGGGTGCCCTGCACGTCGGCCACGCAGCCGTCCAGCAGCTCGTCCAGGGCCGCGAGCGGGATGGGTAACCGGTTTGCCGCGTCCGCCAGGGCGAGTAGCACGGGGTCGTCAGTGTCGCCGGGGAGTTGGTGCAACGCGGCGCGGATCTGGTCCAGCCGGGCCAGTTTGGTGGCATCGGGAAGGTCGCCGTCTCCGACGTCGTCGATTCGACGGGCGATCGCGTACACGGCGCACAGCGGGCCGCGCCGCTCCGGCCGTAGCAGTCGGATGCCGTAGTAGAAGTTGCGGGCCTGGCTCCGGGTGATCTGTTCGCATTCGCGGTAGGCCAGCATCAGGCGGGTGTTCCCGGTCATCCGGACCTCCCCAGGGCCGTCCGCAGTAGTTCACTGACCAGGGTGGCGCGGGTGGCCCGGGGCGGTCCGGGCAACGGGTCGTAGTCGCACCTGGCCAGCGCCCGCAGCGTCGCCCGGCCGCCGGCGATGTAGCCGCTGACGGCAAGTCGGGCCCAGCCTCGCAGCTGCGCGACCAGTGGTGCTCCGACATCCAGTTCCGCACTGGCCCGCTCAGCCTGCTGCCGGATCACGGACCGCAGGCCGGCACTGGCGTGCGGCGCGTCCAGGTCCGCCTCGGTCACCCCGGAGCGGGCCAGGTCGTCGGCGGGGAGGTAGATCCGCCCCCGCCGCCGGTCCTCGGCGATGTCCTGAAGATGCTCGATGATCTGTAGTGCGGTGCAGATCCGGTCCGAGAGTGCCACCCGACGGGGCGAGGCTTCGTCGAAGATGTGCAGGACCAGCTCACCGACCGGATCGGCGGAGAGATGACAGTACGCGACCAGATCCTCGTACGAGGCGTACCGGACGACTGACTGGTCACGCTTGTTGGCGGTGATCAGCCGAAGCAGTGGCTCCATCGGCAGTTGACAGGCCGCCACGGTCGGCGCGAGCCGAATCAATGCCGGCGTAGTCGGGCGTCGACCCGAGTACATGTCCCGCACCTCATCGGCCAACTCGGCCAACCTGGCCAGTCGAGTGGCGGGGGTGTCGTCCACTCCGGCGCAGCCTGGTTCGTCGCCAATGTCGTCGACGAGGCGCGCATAGTCGTACAGGGCGAACAGATGTTGCCGGATCGCCCCGGGCAGGACGCGGAGCGCGACGGGGAAGTTCTCGCCGGCCCGTACCGTCTCCGGATCGCGCCGATCGAGGGCGGGGTCCGGCGGCGGGCTGGTCACACTGTCAGTCACAGCAAGCACATGCTTCCTCTCGCGGCGGGTGCGAACCCCAGGGAGAAGCCGTAGTCCTTCACTTGCACTGAGTAGTCGTTTCGGAGCCTAATCGACATCTCGCACGAATGGCTGGCAACACCCCGAAATCGCTTCTTCTCAGAGAACATCCTGGTAAGGCGTGCTTTAACCAGGTGCTACTTCGACCGAGTGGTGGTGGTCAGCCAGATGCCGATGACCATGACCACCACGGCGACGATCTCGATCGGCAGGCGTATCCCGTCGAACGAGAGCTGTTCCTTGAACGCGACCACGCCGATGATCACGCCACCGAACGGGTCCAACAGCGTGATGGCGGTCAGCGGGGCGGCGATCGGCCCGGCCTGGAGCGCGTTCTGGTTCAAGATGAACGCGCTGATCCCCACCACAAGCAAGGCGTAGAGGTGCCAGTCCGCGAACAAGGACAGCGGATCGACCGTCACCTTGGTGGCGACGTCCTTCAACAGACCGGCGGCTAGGGCGTACAGCAGTCCGGTGGCAATACCGAGCAGGGTGCCCCGGCGCGCTCCCCTGACCCGCCAGGCCAAGGCGAGACATATCCCGACGAGCGCCCCGACCACGATCACCACCGCCAGCCAGGCTGTCAGGGAGGGACTGGAGACACCGGCCTTCGGGTCGGCGGCAATCAGAAAGGCGGTAAGTCCCACCGCCCCGACCGCCACCACGAGGAGATCTCGCTTGTGTGGTCGCCGCCGTTCCAGCGCCGCCTCCAGCGGAATCGCCATGAACAACCCGCTCATCAACAGCGGCTCGACCAGCGCCAGCGGACCGGCCCGCAGCGCGAGCGCCTGTAGGACGGTGCCGGCGACGTCCGGGACACTGCCGAAGAGCCACATCGGCCTGCGGAGCAGGCGGGTCAGCAGCCTCGGGTCGAGCGTCCTCGTCGGTCGTTCCTGCTTGGCGGCGTGCTGCTCCAGTGCCGAACTCAGCGCGAAACAGATGGCCGCACCGATGCCGAACAGAATTGCGGCGACGTTCATGGCGCGCCCCCCGGCGGCGGCGCAGGTCGGCCGGCCACCGTTGGCGCAGGCTGGCCGGCCACTGTCGGCGCGAGAGCCAGGGCGAGAGCCCTGGTCGGTTGGCGCATCAGCCGCTCCGTTTGCCGGCCCGGGCCGGCATGCGGGTCCGGCATCGATCTGGTGACCGACCGGCCCGGTACGCACCCCACCCGCTCAGCATTCGGCTGGCCATGTCGGCCACCATCCCGGTTCGTACGGTGCGGAGCGGATGACCGGGCGGCGAGGTGGACGCTCCCTGCTCCTCCCGGCGGATGAGTTCGTTGATCCACCAGGTCGGGTCCGACTCGAAGAGTCGCAACCCGGCTTCCCGCTGTCGTTTCCCGCGCTCCCCCTGGATGAGTTCGTCGAGGACCGGGCCCAACTCCTCCCGTCGGCGCACCCAACTCGACACTCCCGCCCGCGCCATGGTGACAGCGTTCGCCCTGCCGTGCCCCGGAATCGGGCGGTAGGTGGCGACCGGCACCCCGGTGGCCATCGCCTCCAGCGCGGTAAGTCCCCCCGCGTTCTCCACCAGGACGTCAGTGGCCCGCAGCAAATCGGCCATGTCGTCCACCCAGCTCAGGACGTACCCCAGGCCCAACCCTCGAAGCCGGCGATACAGCGCCTCGTTGCGGCCACACACCACCACCGGCACCGCCGCCCGGCTACGAATGATCTCCGCTGCGGTTCGCTCGACCTCCCCCACGCCCCATGAGCCGGCCACCAGCAATGCCAGCCGCCCCTGGGCGGGCAGTCCGAACCGCTGCCGGGCCGCTAGGCGCGCCTGATCCGAGACGGGCCCGAACCGGTCAGCGACCATCCGCCCGGTGATGTGTACGTTCCCGGCTTTCAGGGCGAGCGCCTCGGACCTGGTCGTGGAATGGGCGGCGCAGTGCAGATCGACGCCGGGCGACACCCAGATCCGATTGACCGCGAAATCAGTCAGATAGGTGACCACTGGTACGGAGAGTCGTCCGGTCCGGCGCATCGGCCCGAGGAGCTGACTGGCGATCGGATAGGTCGACACCACCAGCCGGGTGTTGGCCGGCAACCGCTCCAGGATCCGCCGCCGGGCCGGGCGCAGCAGAAAGCGGGTCGCCGGGGCGGACCCGACGAAGGTGTTGCCGATCGCGAAGAGCAGGCCGTATATCCAGGATGCTCTGGTCAGCATCCCCCGGTAGGTGCCCCGGAGCGCTCTGCCCAGCCCCCACGGCAGGACATCCGCGAGGTCGTGCAGGCGGACCTGGAAGCCATACGTCCGCAGCCGCTCGGCCAACTCGTTGGCTGCGCCGTCGTGCCCGGCACCAGCGCTGGCCGAGAAAATGATCACCGAGCCGGCCGAGGGTACGGCACCATCGGACATCGCCGTGACGCGGCGATCAATGCCGTTCGGGTGGAACGTCATCCGGCCATCTACCCGAGCAGCGGGCGAAGAATCCCCGAACTCGTCTCGGATACGAGCCCACTCATCCGACACACCGCCCGATCTGGGACGAACACCTGCTCTTCTCATGAATCCCCGGCCGCAGTCTGTCGGAGTAGCGACAACCTGCGGCGGTCGTCAGGAATGCGACACGCATCGACATTGTCTGATCGGAACTCGTAGATAAGGCTGCGAGCACCGCTGCGGTTGGTCCCCCGGACGTCGTCAGAGCCGGGGTCCCCGCCAGCGGCCCGACATGCACCCGACCAGGAAGGTTGACCATGGACGACACTCGACATCCGGTCTCCCGCCGAGGACTGTTGGTGGGGACGACCATGGTCTCCGCGCTCACCCTGGGCGTGCCGGCCGGCGGCCCGGCACAGGCGAAGCCGTCGGTGCACGCAGAGCCGCTCGGCGTACCTGTCAGCCGGGACCGGATCGCCGCCGCGCGGACCCGGCGGCCCGGCAGTGGTCCGACCCCGTTGCGCTACACGCCGGACTTCCACGAACGGTTGACCGAGTGGCTGCGCTTCTGGTGGGCCAACGCACCCCGCCTATGGGTGACCCCCCTGGAGGTGGTTGCGGAGACCACGTCCGACGGGCGGACCCTGCTGTTGACCAGCATCAGCCAGTTGAGCCGGGGGCGCGCGGAAACCGGTTTCGACGCCGGGCAGCCCGATTCGGCGTATTGGGCAACCCTGGCCAGTCTGCACCACCACTTTTCGGTCGTCCGTCCCGAGCCGGCAGCCGGTCGGGTACGGGTCGAGAACGGGCCGGCCGGCTTCACCGGCTCCGCCGAGCAGGTCGACTTCGCGGTGAGCGCCTGCCGGGAGGTGTGGGGCTACGCCGCTGCGACGGCCGGCAACTGGTCGGAGTACGGCGATCGTGCCCTACGCCGGGCCGTTCAGCAGGGCAATGTCCAGTCCCGCGCCGGCTGGGCGGCATTCACCAGGGCCACCCTACGGCTCGGTCTCGGCACCGAGTCGTTCTAAGAGAAACGGAATCGAGGGGGAACGATGGCAAAAAACGAGTTCCGATTCGTCGTAGACGGAGTCGAACTGGACGAGGTACAGAAGGCCCGTATCGCCGGGGAGATCCAGAAGGCGGGGCTGGACGCCCTGCACACCGTTCAGGCACGTCTGGACAGCCCGGTGACCGTCGGGCACGGCAACATCAAGCTCCGGCCCGAGTGGCACGGTCTCTGGGTGCTCAGCGGCGACCGCGCGCGGGACATCGGCGCGAAGATCAACGACCTCGGGTTCTTCCTCGAGTGATGTCCGACGAATCGCGGCGTACCGACCCGCCGGAACGGATGTGCCCGAGCACCCCACGGGAGAACGCCACCGTGTTCCTCGGGATGATCACTCCGGCGGGCCGGGTCGCCTACGTCACCCCGGCCGTGCCCGCCCAGGTCGTCCTCGACGACCAGGACGAGACGGCCGGCCCGGTCGAGGCCCGGTACCGGCTCGCCGGCCCGTGTGTCACCTCGTCCTGTGGCTTCTGGACTGGTGACCACTGTGGACTTGGAGCGCGTCTCTCCGTCTCCTACCAGGAGACGGCTCCACAGCCGGAAACCGGCCTGCCCCGGTGCGCGATCCGGCGAAGCTGCCGCTGGTTCGCCGAGCAGGGAGCGGCCGCCTGCGGCCCCTGCTCACACGTAGTTACCGACGCACGTTGATCAGGGGGACGGTCCTCGGCGCGACGCACCGGGACCGTCCCCGCCGATTGGCTGGGGTCACGCCAGCGCGAACCGCAGCTTCGTCGCCCTGACGTGCGGAGCCGTGACCTACCGAGTCATGACATGCAGAGCCATGACGTGCGGAGCCATGAGGTGCGGAGCCCTGGTCCGCACCCCGGTAGCATCGGCGGATGACCGCTGACGCCACCCCGCCCGCGGGCGACCCGCACCGGGAGAGTCCGTCCCTCGGACTGACCCCGCTGTCCCGGGTGCGGCTCGACGAACTCCTCCAGGAGATGCTCGACCGCGTCGGCCAGGTGATGGCCAGCCGGGAACGGCTACGCGCCCTGCTGGACGCGGTCGTCGGCATCGGCACCGATCTCGACCTGCACAGCACCCTGCGCCGGATCGTCGAGGCCGCGTGTGACCTGGCCGGTGCCCGGTACGGTGCCCTGGGCGTCATCGGTCCGGATCGGCAACTCGCCGAGTTCATCACGCACGGCATCCCGCCCGAGGCCCATGCCGCCATCGGTGACCCACCGCACGGTCGCGGTGTGCTCGGGCTGCTGATCGCCGATCCCCGCCCCGTCCGGATGCCGGACATCACCAAGCACCCACAGTCCTACGGCTTTCCCCCGAACCACCCGCCGATGCACAGCTTCCTCGGGGTGCCGCTGCTCATTCGGGAACACGTCTTCGGCAACCTCTACCTGGCCGACAAACAGGGCGCCCGGGAATTCACCGAGGACGACGAGGAGATCGTGGTAGCGCTCGCCGCGGCGGCCGGGGTGGCAATCGAGAACGCCCGGCTCTACGCCGTCGCCCACCGTCGGGAACGCTGGCTCGCCGCCGCCGCCGAGATCACCGGCGTGCTGCTCGGCGAGGTACGTCGTACCGACGCGCTCACCCTGATCGCCCGCCGGGCCCGTCAGGTTGCCGAGGCCGACCTGGCCCTGGTGCTGCTCTACGACGAGGACGCCGAACAGCTCACCGTCGAGGTGGTCGACTCTGCCGAGGACCGCTCCCCCCGGCTGCTCGGCACCGTCCTGCCGGCCGAGGAGACTGCCTTCGCCGACTCGGTGACGCATCAACGACACACGGTGATCGAGAGCCTCGCCAAGGCCGCGCCCTGGCCGGTGCCGGTGACCGCCGGAC
Organism: Micromonospora sp. NPDC003197; assembly: GCF_053590565.1. Taxonomy (NCBI): domain Bacteria; kingdom Bacillati; phylum Actinomycetota; class Actinomycetes; order Micromonosporales; family Micromonosporaceae; genus Micromonospora; species Micromonospora sp. NPDC003197. The sequence continues at coordinate 84,889 of NZ_JBSFTE010000015.1, forward strand.
CGGCCGTGGTCTCGCCGCTGGCCGCCGGGGACCAGCTCTCCGGCATACTGGTGGTGGCCCACGCCGATGGGCGGGCTCTGCCCAGCGACGACGACGTACCGCTGCTGGCCAGCTTCGCCGGTCAGGCCGCCCTCGCTCTGGAACGGGCCCGAGCCCAGGAGGAACGCGAACTGCTCGCCGTCCTGGAGGACCGCGAGCGGATCGCCCGGGACCTGCACGACGTGGTCATCCAACGACTCTTCGCCACCGGACTGCAGTTGCAGAGCACCGTCCCGCTGGGCAGCCGACCCGAGGTGGTGAGCAAGCGGATCAACGCCGCCGTGGACGACCTGGACTCCACCATCCGCGACATCCGCCGGGCCATCTTCGAACTGCGTACGCCGATGAGCGCCGCGTTGCGCACCGAGATCCGTGACGCGGTCGACGCGGCGGCCGGGGCGCTGGGCTTCCGTCCCGTCCTGGAGCTGGTCGGCCCGATCGACAGCGCGGTGCCCGACGCGGTCCGCCCCGATCTGCTCGCCGTGCTCCGGGAGGCGCTGTCCAACGCCGTCCGGCATGCCCAGGCGGAGCAGGTCACGGTGGGGGTACGGGTCGACGGCGGTCAGCTCACCCTGACGGTGACCGACGACGGAATCGGCACCGACCCCGCCCAGGCGCGCGGTGGCCTGGTCAACCTACGGGAACGCGCGGCCGGGCACGACGGGACGTTCGAGATCCGTCGAGCCGAGCCGCACGGAACGGCACTGTGCTGGAGCGTGCCGCTGCGGGACTGATCCGCCTCGATCGGGACGCGCCGACCCGGGCTGATCGGGGCGGGGTCTCGGGTCGATCGCGGCGGGTGGGCCTCCGGTCGATTAGTGCCGCTCGCCAAGCAGCCGGGTGGCCAGCACCGCCGCCTGGGTACGCCGTTCCAGACCGAGCTTGGCCAGCAGGCTGGAGACGTAGTTCTTCACCGTCTTCTCGGCCAGGAACATCTTGCCGGCGATCTCCCGGTTGGTCAGCCCTTCGGCGACGTACTCCAGAATCCGCCGTTCCTGCTCGGTGAGCGACTTCAGTTCCCGGGGCTCCTCCACTCCACTGCGAATGCGTTCCAGCACCCGCCGGGTGACCGCCGGGTCGAGCATCGACTGGCCGGAGGCGACACGACGTACCGCGTCGACCAGGTCCGTTCCCCGGATCTGCTTCAACACGTAGCCGGCGGCCCCCGCCATGATCGCAGCGAAAAGCGCCTCGTCGTCCTCGTACGAGGTGAGGATCAGGCCGGCGATCGACGAGTCGATCGCACGCACGTCCCGACACACGTCGATACCGTTGCCGTCGGGCAGCCGCGCGTCCAGGATCGCCACGTCGGGACGTAGCGCGGGGATGAGTCGAGTCGCCTCCTGCGCCGAGCCCGACTCACCGATGACCTCGATGTCGCCGGCGCTCTGCAGAAGGTCGGCCAGGCCACGGCGGACCACCTCGTGGTCGTCGAGCAGGAAGACGCGGATCATGCCACTGTTTCTACCTGACAATGGCCACGATCGCACAGGGCCGAAGGTCCCGGCCGCTCGCCCGCCGCCAAAAAGCCCCGCCGACAAAGTCGCAGGACAGGGCCAGTGGGGCCACACATGCCCGGTAGGGGCAGGTATGCCCCACCGAGTCGGGACGTCCGGCCCTGTCAGGCTGGTCACATCTTGGGCAACCTGGAGTCCTGAGCATCGAGGAGGCGTCCGATGACTGGTAACACCGTACCGCCGTCCGCCGACGTCCCAGCGGCCCTGGCGGAGGCGGCGCGCCAGGCGCTGCGCGCACCGTCAGTGTTCAACTCGCAGCCGTGGCGCTGGTGGGTGGGGCGGGACGCCCTGGAACTGTTCGCCGACCGGAGTCGCCAGCTGTCCGTGACCGACCCCGAGGGGCGACTGTTCACGGTCAGCTGCGGAGCGGCCCTGCACCACGCTCGGGTGGCACTGGCTGCCGCCGGGTTCCGGGTCGAGGTGGCCCGGTTCCCCGACCCGACCGATCCCGACCTGCTCGCCAGCCTCCGGATCGTCGACCGGCAGCCCCCGCCCGACGGGCAGGTACGACTACACGACGCCATCCCCCGGCGACGCACCGACCGACGAGCCTTCGGTGCGGAACCGGTGCCGGCCGAGGTGCTCGACCACCTGCGTGGCGTGGTCGAGGAGAACGGTGCCCACCTGCACATCGTGCGGGCGGACCAAATGCCGATGCTCGCCGTGGCGACCGCCCAGGCGGCCGCCAGCGAACTGGTCGACCCGGCCTACCGGGCCGAACTGATCCGCTGGACCAATCGGCCACCGTGGAGCGGCGATGGGGTCCCCGCCAGCACCGCCGTACGGCAGGAGCCGCGCCGGGTTCCCGTACGCGACTACGCCCTCGACGGGCGGGCCGGGCTGGAGGTGGGCGAGGGCACCGACCGGGGCGCGACGTACGCCGTGCTGTACGGCCCCACCGACGAGCCGGGGTCCTGGCTCCGGGCCGGTGAAGCGCTCTCCGCACTGTTGCTGACCGCGACGGCCGAGGGGCTGTCCGCAGCACCGCTGAGTGACCCGATCGAGCTGGACTGGCCCCGCCAACTGATGCGGGACCTGCTCGCCGGTGCCGGCGAGCCGTACCTGGTCCTGCGGGTGGGGGTTCCCGCCGTCGCGGACGAACTGCCCCCGGTGCCGCGTCGCGACCCGGACGAGGTCATCGGTTTTTCCGGCTAGGAGGTGGCCGAGTGCGCCCGATCATCACGGTGGGGGTCGGCGGCAGCGGCGGGTGGTCCGCGCTGGCCTGGGCGACCGAACAGGCCGCCGCCACCCGCGCCGCGCTGGTGCTGTGTCATGCCTGCCCGCCTGGTTCGGCGTTGGCCGGCCGGGGGCCGGGCACCCCGATTCGGCTGTTGGAACTCTTCGATCCGGCGCTGGCTCGGGCGGTGGCGAGCACCCGTACCCGGCTCGGTGACGCCCGGGTCCGGTTGCGTCTGTTGCCCGGCGACCCTGGCGACCTGCTGGTGGCCAACGCCCGCGACGCGGACCTGCTGGTGATCGGCCTATCCGGTGCAACAGCCTCCGACAGCGCTGCCAGTCTTACCCGCCGGGTCGCCACCCAGGCCCCCTGCACGGTGGTGGTGGCGCGGCCGACCAGCGCCGGTACGGACGCCGCCTTCGCCGGTCATGTGGTGGTCGGTGTGGATCCGACCATCGCCGGTCATGCGGCACTGGAATTCGGCTTCCGCTACGCCGACACGCATCGGCTGCCCCTGGCAGCGGTTCGGGTCACGCCGGTCGGGCAGTTGCCCATCGATCCGGCCGACCTGGCGTTGCTCGCCGCCGAGGTCGATCCGTGGCTGCACAAGTATCCGGAGGTGCCGGTACGCCAGGCGGAGTTCGTCGGCGATCCCGGTCCTGCCCTGCTGCGCGCCGCCACTGGGGCCCGGCTGCTGGTCGTCGGTGACCACGGTCGGGACGTGCCGCCCCCGCTCGCATCCTCGTGGGCTCCGGTCACCCCGTTGGGCGAGGTCAGCGGCAGTGTCATCGATCATGCCAACTGTCCCGTCGCCGTCGTACCCGGATGGGAGCGACCAGGAGGAAACCCATGAGCGACGTCGCTTACACCAGTGCCGACCTGCGCGCCGCTGTTCCCGCCGCAGGTCGGGCACCGTCGTTGCACAACAGCCAGCCCTGGCGGTTCCGGCTCCGGGATGGTGGCATCGAAGTGTTGGTCGACCCGGAGCGACGGCTACCGGTCACCGACCCCACCGGCTGGGCCGCCCGGCTCAGTTGCGGGGCGGCCGTGTTCAACCTCCGGCTCGCGCTGGCGGTCGCCGGCACTCCCGCCCAGGTACGCGTCCGGCCGTACCCGGAGGAACCCGACGTGGTGGCCCGGCTGACCCCGGGCCGCGCGCGGCCGCCCACCCCGGTCGACCAGAAGTTGTACGCGGCCATCGCGCGGCGGCACAGCAACCGGGCGCCGTTCTGGGCAAATCCGGTCCCCGCCGAGGCCCGGTGGCGGTTGATCGAGGCGGCTCGGGACGAGGGCGCCTGGCTGGACCTGATCATCGGTACGCCGGCCGTGAACGCCTTCGCCGAAATCGCCAACAGTGCCAACCGGGTCCTCAACCGCAACCCCCGCTACCGGGCGGAGATGGCCCGCTGGGTCCGGTACGAACACGCTGCCGACGGGGTGCCGGTCACCTCGGGCGGGCCGATCTCCGAGTCGCAGGACCTGCTGCCGCAGCGGCCGTTCGGAGTACACACCCGGGCCCCCGGTCGGGACTTCGAACCCGAACCGCTGGTCGCCGTGCTCGGCTCCGCCGGCGATTCGGCCGGTGACCAGATCACCGCCGGTCAGGCGATGCAGCGGGTGCTGCTCACGGCCACCGACGCGGGACTGGCCGTGTCGCTGCTGTCGCAGCCGGTGGAGGTGCCCGCCGCCCGGGAGCAGTTGCGGCTGGCCCTGGGCCGGTTCGGTGCGCCGCAGATCGTCATGCGGATCGGGTACGGCCAACCGGGTTGGCCCACGCCGCGCCGGGATATCGACGAGCTGATCGACGACGCGGAGTCCACTGCGGAGGCAGTTGGGTCGACATCAGTGATTGCGGATGCCGACCGGGTGCGTCAAACTCCCACAAATGGCGTGTCGCCAGTGGACCTGATGGGTACGGGTCCAAGGTCCCAACCGACCACAGACCCCCGGCCCTAGGCCCGGACCAGGCCAGAAGCGTTAACTGGAGATAGCTCCCCCCGCGGAGCACCCCGATAAACCGGGAAAGGACGTGGAGACGATGACCGCGCTGACCGAGCGGCCCACCACCCGGACGACAACCGCCTCGACCCCCGCCGAGACCACTCGGCAGAAGGCCACCCGCTACGTCTGGGCCGCCGTCCGGCTGGCCCTGGGCTGGACCTTCCTCTGGGCGTTCTTGGACAAGACGTTCGGACTCGGCCACAGCACCGAAGCCAAGGCGGCCTGGATCAACGGTGGCCACCCCACCGAGGGCTTCCTCAAGTTCGGCGCCGAGGGCCCGTTCAAGGGCTTCTACAACGGCATCGCCGGTGCCGCCTGGGCTGATTGGCTGTTCATGCTCGGCCTCGCCGCCATCGGCACGGCCCTGCTGCTCGGCATCGGCCTCCGGGTCGCGGCAGTCGCCGGTGGCCTGCTCTACGTGATGATGTGGACCGCCGTCCTGCCCCCGGAGACCAACCCCTTCCTGGACGACCACCTCATCAACACGATGGTGCTCGCGGGCCTGGCCCTGGTGGGCGCGGGCAACACCCTGGGCCTTGGCCGGCTCTGGGGACGCCTGCCGCTGGTGCAGCGGATGCCCTGGCTGAAGTAGTCCCCGCACCATCCGGGCGGGTCGGGCGATATGCCCGGCCCGCCCTTTCGTTGTGCGACGACGCGGGGCTGGTGGCGCTGTAGCGGCCACCTCTTTCTTTCACGTTATGTGGTGTGCATCACAGTTGGGCCCCCCACTTGTCGTTGAGAATTTGAAGAGATCTTCAATTCATCAAATGATGGTTCCGTTGTACCAGGCCAAGGCAGAGTTCTTCCGAATGCTGGGCCACCCGGTACGGATCCGGGTGCTGGAGTTGCTGGGAGAAGGGCCGAAGCAGGTCCGGGAGTTGCTCACCGAGATAGAGATCGAAGCATCGAGCCTGTCCCAGCAGTTGGCGGTGCTACGCCGAGCAGGCATCGTCAGCTCCACCCGCGACGGCGCCACCGTCACCTACACGCTGGCTGGACCAGATGTGGCCGACCTCATGCGAGCAGCCCGACGCATCCTGACCGAGATGCTGACCGGCCAGGCCGAGCTACTCGGCGCGCTCCGTGGCGCCGACGCCGACGCCGACCCCGACCCCGACCACCCCACCGATCGGCTGTCGGCCGAACGATGAAACCCATACTGACCGCTGTACGTCGGCTCATGCCCACCCGGGCAGACTGGTCGGCGATGCGCCGCCAGCCCGGCCGGGACCTGCTCGCCGGGTTGACGGTGGCGATCGTCGCGCTGCCGCTGGCGCTCGGGTTCGGCGTCGCCTCCGGCCTCGGGGCAGCCGCCGGACTGGCCACCGCGATCGTCGCCGGTGCTCTCGCGGCCCTGTTCGGAGGCTCGAATCTCCAGGTCTCCGGCCCGACCGGGGCAATGACGGTGGTGCTCGTGCCGATCGTTGCCACGTACGGCCCCGGCGGGGTGCTGACCGTGGGTCTACTCGCCGGAGTGATCCTGGTGGTACTGGCCTTCGCCAAGGCCGGCCGGTACGTGCGCTACGTACCCGCTCCGGTGATCGAGGGCTTCACGGCCGGTATCGCGGCGGTGATCCTGTTACAGCAGGTGCCCGCCGCGCTCGGAGTGAGCGCGCAGGGCGAACGGGTGACAGCGAGTGCATGGCATGCCCTGGTCGAATTCGTCCACCAGCCACGCTGGCCCGCCCTACTCCTCGCCATCGCCGTCGCGGTGATCATGCTGCTTGGAGCGCGGTGGCGCCCCACGGTCCCGTTCTCCCTGCTGGCCGTGGCCGCGGCCACCATCACGACCATCGTCTTCCAACTGCCGGTGGCACCGATCGGCGCGCTGCCCGCAACGCTGCCCCGCCCGTCGCTGGACTTCCTGGATCTGACCGCCGTTCCGATGCTGGCCACCTCCGCGGTGGCGGTGGCCGCCTTGGCGGCGTTGGAGAGCCTGCTGTCGGCTACGGTCGCCGATGGTATGACCGTCGGCCAGCGCCACGACCCGGACCGGGAACTGTTCGGGCAGGGTGTGGCGAATCTGGTCACCCCGCTCTTCGGTGGGGTGCCGGCAACTGCGGCGATCGCCCGTACCGCGGTCAACGTACGCTCCGGCGCCGGTTCCCGCCTGGCCGCATTGACCCACTCGCTCGTCCTCGCCCTGGTCCTGCTGGCCGCCGCGCCCCTGGTCGCCACGATCCCGCTTGCCGCGCTCGCGGGTGTGCTGATCGCCACCGCGATCCGGATGGTCGAGGTGGGGTCGCTCGCCGCACTGGCCCGCGCCTCCCGCTCCGACGCGGTGGTCATCGCGCTCACCATGATCGCCACTCTGCTCCTGGATCTGGTCGCCGCCGTGCTCATCGGCATGGTCGTCGCCGGCGCGCTTGCCCTGCGCAAGATCGCCCAGTCGGTACGGCTGGACCAGGTGCCGCTGGACGAAGGTGACCACCATCTGGAGGAGCTGGAACTGCTGGCCGACCACATCGTGGCCTACCGGCTGGACGGACCGCTGTTCTTCGCCGCCGCGCACCGCTTCCTACTTGAGCTGTCCGAGGTCGCGGACGTGCGGGTGGTGATCCTCCGAATGTCCCGGGTGTCCGCCATCGACTCGTCTGGCGCTATCGTTTTACGGGACGCGATCGAGCGGCTACACCGTCGGGGCATCATCGTCTACCTCTCCGGGATCCGGTCCGAACACCGCCGGACCCTCGACGTGCTCGGTGTCCTGGATCCGCTCGACGCCCAGGGCAGGATCTTCACCGACACCCCTGCGGCGATCACCGCCGCTCGGCTGCACCTGCGCGGCGTCGGCATCCTGACAGCAGCCCAAGAATGAACCGGGCGGCGACGGGTACCTGTCAGCAATGCCAGACCGCAGCTCAGCCGAGTCCCACCGCTCGGACGGTGTCAGGGTCGTGGTGGTGGGTGCCACCGGCAACGTCGGAACCAGCGTGGTCCATGCGCTCAGCCAGGACCCCGAGGTCGGCTCGATAGTCGGGGTGGCCCGTCGGCGGCCACACTGGAGTGCGCCCCGCACCCAGTGGGTGGCCGCCGACATCGTCAACGCGGACCTGGTCAGCCTCTTTCAGGGGGCGGATGTCGTCGTCCACCTGGCCTGGCTCTTCCAACCCACACACCGGCCGCTGACGACCTGGCGCACCAACGTCGAGGGCGGTAGTCGGGTCTTCGAGGCGGTCGTCCGAGCCGGAGTGCCAGCCCTCGTCTACGCCTCCTCGGTGGGTGCCTACTCCCCCGGTCCCAAGAATCGGAAGGTCGACGAGAGCTGGCCGACGAACGGGTGGCCAACCGCGTCCTACACCCGGGAAAAGGCGTATCTGGAACGGGTCCTCGACGCCGTCGAGTACGCCAACCCGCAGGTACGGGTGGTACGACTGCGCCCGGGTTTCATCTTCAAGCAGGAGTCCGCCAGTCAGCAGCGGCGGCTGTTCGTCGGGCCGCTCTTGCCGAACCGACTCGTCCGGCCCGGCGTCGTGCCGGTCGTACCGGACCTGCCCGGTCTACGGTTCCAGGCGGTGCACTCCGCCGACGCCGCCGAGGCGTACCGGCTGGCTGCCCTACGCGACGTACGGGGCGCGTTCAACGTCGCCGCCGACCCGGTGGTGGACGCGCACCTGCTCGCCGACTGCCTGCGCGCCCGCAGCGTACGGCTGCCCAGCGGACCGGTACGGGCGGCGCTGGCCGCCGCCTGGCACCTGCGGCTGGTCCCCGCGTCGCCACACCTGCTCGACGCCGTGCTCCGCGTGCCGATCATGGATATCAGCCGGGCGCGGAGCGAGTTGGGCTGGACGCCTCGGCACAGTGCCCGCGAGGCGATCGAGGAGTTGCTACGCGGCCTACGCGAGGGCTCGGGCATGTCGACACCGCCCCTGGCCGCACGCCTGTCCGGCGGCCGGGTGCACGAACTCGGCACCGGGACCGGCATCCATCCGTGACCGGTACTCGCCCGTAGCCGGTGTCTGCCGGTAGCAGGGTGCTTGTCTGTAGCCGGTGTCTGCCGGTAGCTCTTCGGCACCATTACATCGTGCGAAGGATGAGATATTTTCCGCCACTCGTGTGACAACCGGTGTCCCCGACGAGGCACGGTACGCCCCGGTCGGCGTGATCAGGCAACCTGTCCGCCATCGCTGCTGCCAGGTACCTGACTATCGCTTGTAGCACCGCCGCGCTGCCGGTCATCGTTGTTGACATAGCCGGCACGCCGGCCCCTCTGTCCACATAGGACGCGCTATACGACCCACGGACAGGCGAGCCCTCTTGACTCCCAGGAGAAGAGCATGGAAACGATGATCGACATCGTCGAGGCGGACGTCACCCACTTCGGCGAAGACGACAACCCGGAGACCTTTATCGGTGAAGAAATCGAATACGATCTCGGACTCGACGAGGATCCACCCGGGGAGGAGATTCCGGAGGGACCGCCGAGTCCTCCGGAACCGCCCAGTCTGCTTCCCGCCGTACACCTCGCGCCCACCCTGAAGGTGCTGTGCGACGAGATCAACGCCCGATGGCCCAGGCGCGACCGTGCCTCAGACGGCTGGATCGGTGACGCCGCCCACCAGAAAAACAAGTCGGACCACAATCCGGACGCGGACAACCGGTCAGTCAACGCCCTGGACATCGACAAGGACGGAATCGACCCATCGCTGGTGGTCCGCAAGTGCATCGCCCACCCGTCGACCGAGTACGTGATCTTCAACCGGACGATCTGGAGCCGAAGCCGGGGATTCAAGTCGGCCCGCTACACCGGCTCCAACCCGCACGACAAGCACCTACACGTCAGCGTCGGACACTCGGCGGCCCGCGAGCGCAGCACCCGAGGCTGGGGCATCGCCACCGCAGCCGTACCGAAGCTGGGCGACCGCACCCTGACCAAGGGCTGCACCGGCAGCGACGTACGGGAGTTGCAGACCCTGGCCAACAAGCTCGGCGCAAAACTTGTCGTCGATGGCGACTTCGGTGCCAAGACCGACGCCTGGATTCGGACCTTCCAGAAGTCGAAGAAGCTCGCGGTCGACGGTGTGGTGGGCACCAAGACCATCGCCGCCCTCCGTACTGCCACAGCCCCCGCTGTACCCGTCTCCCAGCCGGTGAAGGCGAAGCCGGGCACCCGTACGCTCCGGCGCGGCATGACCGGCGAGGACGTCGCCTTCGTCCAGCGGTGGGTCGGCGAACGGCGATGCGGCAAGCCGAACGGCGAGTTCAACGCCCAGACCGAGGCTGGGGTCCGCTGGTACCAGCGGATGCAAGGGCTCACCGACGACGGGATCGTCGGGCGACTCACCTGGGGCAAGATGCGGGTGAAGGTGACGTACTGATTCGTGGCCGAATGTCCGGCCTGTCCCCCGCCGTACGACGCTCGGGCGAGGCGGCAGGCCGGCGATTTCCCATGATCCACGGTGGCCGTGTACAGTAATCCACCGAGCGACCCGCCAGGGCCCAGCCAATGAAAAATCGTTGGGCGGGCCAGGTAAGGTTGCCAAAGTAAGTCCGGGTGGCGGAATGGCAGACGCGCTAGCTTGAGGTGCTAGTGCCCGTATAGGGCGTGGGGGTTCAAGTCCCCCCTCGGACACAATTTAGTACATGATCCACTTGGGGTCGCCTGAGCGGATACCGTGCGGCCAGTTGGCCGGTCAGGTCAGGGTCAAGCCCATTTCGCGGTAGATCAACGCCTTGTCGGCAGGATCGGCGGTTACGCTCCCCGATCGCTGAGCCCGCGCTTTCCTCTCGTGCGACGAACAGGAACGCGCCGATCGAGGGCTGGGTGCTCGGCCAGCTCAATCGCGACAAGCCGCCGGAGTCAGCAACGAGGCGTTGTCCACTCTTGGTGGCGAGATGACGAGCAACTCGAAGACAGAATCACGCAGTGGGCCCTCGCATCAAGAACGCCGTGCGCGCAGCATCAGACGCATCACACCGCAATTACCCGCTCTGTTCGGCCTCGGCCTTCGCCTGCTTTCTTCGGCTTTTCAGCCGTTGGAGCGTCCGAAGAGCTGGTGCAGTGCTGTTCCCACATTGGGGAAGGCGAGTCGCAGGGTTTGGGCGGTGAGTCGGATGGTCCACCAGGTTAATGCGACGAGGTAGCCGACGATCAGGGCGCCGCTGGTGTCGTAGCTGAAGACGAGGGCGTAGCCGATGGCGAGACCTGGTGCGGTGATGAGGCGGAGCAGGCGGCTACGGCTGGCGGTCAGGGCGGTAGCCACGCCGAGGAGGGCGGCACCGAGGCTGCCGGCGAGGCCAGGCATCCCGGTCAGGTCGACGGGGGTGGTGAGGGTGAGTGCCGCGCGCATGAGGAAGATGCCGACGGCGGCGATGATCACGTGCGTGATGGCGGGGCGGGTCAGGGCAAGCCAGGCGGGCAGCGCGTCGGCGGAGATCCGGGATGCGGTGGCGGCAATGAGGGCGGCGCAGGCGGTGAGGGGCAGGGCTGCGCCGAGGGTCCATTTCAGGTAGGGGGTGTAGTCGAATTCGGGCGGTCAGGAGCCCGTGGCGTAACTGAGTGTTGGGCGACCTGTCACGGCGCGAACGGGTCCCAGTGGGTGGCGTAGCGGAGCAGGGACAGCGCCAGGTCGGGGTGCGCGGCCGCCCATTGCGTGTCGAAGAGGAACAGTTGCTCATGGCCGAAGAAGTCGTCAATGTAGCGGGCGGCCTGGGCGAGATGCTCATCCACCACGACGCGGGCCGCCGATGGTGGCTCCGGCAGCTTCCACTGCAGGATCTGCTCGTGGCTGGGTGCGGTCCACTTGCCGAAAATCGACAGGTCGTATCGATCGAGGCAGACGTATCGGTCCATGGCGGGACCGATGCCAACGTCGCCGGGCCCGACGAGGGAGCGCAGCAGGTCGGCGTCGGAGCGTTCCTGGGACACGGGATCGGCGATACCGCGCAGGTGGTCGGCGAGTCCGGGCAGGTTGACGCCAGGGAAGACGATCGCTTCCCGCGGGTCCAGGTTCGTGCCGTTGTGGTCGGCGTGCTGCCAGGTGATGCGGATCGCGTAAACGGATTCCGGACCGGGTCCGGGCGGGCCGACAACACGGAACGCCACGTCAGGGTTGAAGGCCGCGCCGGGCCCGGCGGCGCTGGCAGGCAGCGGCCAGGTGTCGTTCACGAGGTATGCGAGCCGGTCGGGGTGGGCGACGATCGCCTCGTCCTCGAGGAAGTAATAGGCCAGATCCACCTCGTCGTCATTGGTACGCACCCGCAGCCCTCGCTCGTCGAGGCGTATCGGGTCATCAGATTCGACCCAGAGGTGCTCGTCCAAGATGTCACGCAGCTCGTCGAGGGTCTGCGGGCAGGGCAGGCAATGTTCCTCGATCGCCTCGAAGATCGAGTCGAAACCGTAGGCACCGCCCCCGACCTCGGCGTTGAGAAGTGCTTCCGGGTCCTCGTGGTGCCAGGCGCGCTGAAACCAGCCGAGCACCGTCGTTTCCGGCACGTGGAAGACCCGATTACTGAACGGAGAATCCACGCGCGACCGCTCCACGAAATACACCTGAGGAGCTTAGGTGTGCGAGTGGAGATCCCATACGCCCTGATGCACCACAGCGGCGACCTCATCCGGACAGTGCGCGACAGTAACCGGCAGCGTCTCGGCCCGCTGAAGGACGAGGACCGCTTCTTCGGTCTGGCGGTGATGTTCTGACCGGCCGTATGCCGAGAGCTGTTCGATCGATACGCTGCACTCTCACTCCGCGTTAAGGAGCGAGATCGGTGAGCGTAGCCGAAGTAAGCGCGGCACTACGGGCGATCGTCGACAGCATCAGTCGTGAACGCGGGCGTGCCGCCGGTGTCCTGCGCGCTGTCCAGGACAGCCGCAGCCGCCTCGGTGTGACGCTACGGGGAAGCCGCCACCCACTCGTCGGACGGGCACTGGACGGCTTCGCGGCGGCGATCGAACGGCTCCGAGAAGCCGATCACCTCGCCGCCCAGAGCGCGGAAGCGGTCAGGGCATACGCCAACGCGATCGGGATCGACCTTCCCGCACCGTCCAGCCAGTCCGCCGACAACGCCGGGCAGACCGGCACTTCGGTGCAACGGGCGGCAGGCGACGTGCTCCCAACGCAGGAATGGGTTGAGGACGCCGGCGGCCGGCTGCCCCGCCGGCCCGGCGGGAAAGGCCCGACCCACGGGCTACTCTTCGACATCAGCGGGACCCCACTCACCGGGACCCCGCTGACCCAGTCGGAAGGGTATCTGCGCAGCGGCAGGGCGCCCGGGGCACGCGACGGGCTCCGGCAGGACTGGCACCCGCTGGCGCAAGTCACTCGGGAGCATGTGGAGGCACACGCCGCGGCACTACTGCGCAAACCCGGCGCGCCCCGCGAGGCGGTAGTGGTGGTCAACAAGCCCACCTGTGTCAGCAAAGGCGAGTACGTCGGCTGCGACGAGGTACTACCCGGTATGTTGCCCAGGGGCAGCCGCCTGGCGGTATACGTGTCTGACGGGGCCACCACCAGGCTGTTGAAGGTCTACACCGGTACCGGAGAGGGCATCGCATCATGAGCTACACCGTGTCCTGGGACGGCCCATCCGCAGAGGAGCCGGACCGCGGCAACGAGGTCCGGGTGTCAACGGTCCAGGAACTGGACCTCGTCCTCGACCGTGTCAACGCCCAGGCCGCTGCCGAGAACCTGCCCTACGCGGTGCAGATCCATCAACCCGGGCGGCATGGCGCCATCATGATCGGGATAGGGCATCCGGACCGGTCCTTCGTCGACTGGCTTGACCGCAGCCAGCCCCACGGCAGCGGCAACCGCTACGCCGCCGACCCTGACCTGCCCCCAGCGTCAGAGGCGATCGCGTTCGACTTCTACGGAGACTGGACCGAGATGCCGCCCGAACGCACCCGCATCAGCCCGGAACGCGCCCGTGAGGCCGCCCGCGAGTACCTCCGTACCGGCCAGCAACCGTCGTTCTCGTGGGTCGCCGGCTGACAGCCAATGCCACAGTGGAGCCTGGCGGATCGCCAGTCTGGCCGCAAAACGTCTCGGAAGGGCTGCCCCGAGCCACTCGGGACCGGCTGCGCCGAATCGGAATACGCCGAGTCGCTCTGGATCCGGCAGGCGGCAGTCACGCTGCTGGCTCGTCTCGACAACGCCGCCGAGCACGCGGACGGCATAGCGCCGCCTGGGACCGCATGTGATTAAGGCGTACGACGCGGTGGCGGCCTCGGGCCCCGGCCGGAGTAGCCACGCGGCCGGCAGACCCGGCGACCTTGATGTGCCTTCTCATCTGGACCTTGACAGCGACACTATGATGCATGCATAAATATGAGCAAATCGGATAATTCAGACAGTTCGTGTCGGGGCTGACTATCGCCAGGGCAGTAAGGATTTCGGGGACAGATGCGAGGATGCCCCGACGAGCCACGCGCCGGCCCGCAAGGCTCGACCGGTCACGTCATGCTGTCGGGGTGAGCACCGATGGTGAGACTGACGGGCAACGGAATCGGTTGGACACCGTCGCGGCCTTCCTCGTACAGGAACCGGTCAAGCCGGCGCCGCGCGTGAACGTCGCTCTCGGCTTGATCGACCAACTCACGTAGCAGTCCGGCTTTAACCAGCAGATCCATGTGCCACAGGTGAGCGTCGTGCCGGTTAGGGTCACGGCTGTAACACTCGGCGAACTCACTGACGATGGCGATCGCCGTAGCCCAGTCACCGCGCCTTTCGGCCGCTTCCGCTGATACTTGGTCGAACCGCGTCGTCACCGCATCAGTATGCCCGCCGGTTGCGATGCACTCCCCTGCCGCCGATCGCGCCCGCAGCGTGCCGTCACGCACCGTAGCGCTCTCTGCCGTGGGCTCAGCATGCGAAACTGTCGAAAGTAGTGCGTCACGGCGATATATCGAGTGGCTACTGGCGCGATCCGTCGCTCGGTCACCCGTCCGTAGCGACACCCTGCTCGGCGGGACTGGCGTGTGCCGCGATCAGGCGCCATCCCTCATCCCCGTCGAGGATCCACGTACGCGTGTAACGGACTCGGGCGAGGAACGGTTCGCCGGCCAGGGTTCCTTCCAGCGTGCCGAGGAACCAGGTCACCCCGGTGCCGCCGACCACAAGCACCGACAAGTCCTCCTCTTCCACCCGGGTCATCGACTGCTGGCCGGATCGGTGCACGTGTAGGTCGTCCTGCTTGGAGTACAAACCGCCATCAGGGCCCGTGAACACGAGCCGGTCATCAATCAACCGATCCAACGCCTCGACATCAGAGCCCAACTGGGCCCGTTGTAAACGCCGTTCGGCAGCGCGCAGTGCCTCCACTTCGGCGAGATCTGCGCCGCCAGTTCCGGAGCCGAGAACATCGTCCGACGGCTGACCCACATGAGACATCGACTGACCCCTTACCCTGCTGTTTGAAGAATGTTCAACCATCCTGTCATGCGCCAGTCTGCACGGTGCCAGCCGCCAGGAGCGCTTGATCAGATGCACACTCATGCCGCTGATCGTGCGCTAAACAAGGACGATCGGGTGCCCGGTACGACGCGGTGCACGGCAGACCGCTGCTCACTCCAGGATGAGCAAGCTGCGAAGCTCCCGCCACGGCTGTGGTCGGCGGCCGCTCCAAACTGTCCAGCAGGTCCGGGATCCAGTTCCCCGGCCATCCCTAAATGTCATCTGTCGATGAGCGGGCGTTGAGACGCGGTCGATCGTGGTGCCGATGCGGTACGGTGGGTCATTGGCGAGCGGGTCGACGCGGTCACGCTGCGTGTGCGACGGTGGTTCATGCCGTTAAGCACGTATCACCTCAGAACTTCGATCGCCGTGTCCGACATACAACGGGCGGTCGCGTTCTACGAAGGCCAACTGGGCCTACAGGCGCTGCAGTCGGGCCCCAGCGCCAACATCGCCGATGGCAGCCGCGTCTATGGCTCTGGCGGCGTGGCGGCACTGAACGTATACCAGTCGTTTACTGCTGGAAAGAGCCCGGCAACACTGGCGACCTGGTACGTCGACGACATCGACCAGGTCGTTGACGAGCTCGTCTCGTCCGGCGTCGAGTTCATCCGATACGACCAGTTCGAACATGACACCAAGGGAATCACCGCTCGGGCCGGCGGTGGACGTATCGCATGGTTCCAGGATCCGGACGGCAACACCTTCGCCCTCGAATCCGACGTCTGACGGCCGGGCGTCCACCCTCTCCTGACCGGCTGGGGCCCGACGCTGACCCCCACCAAGCCGGTACGGTGACCAGACCCTGCACTGCACAGGCAGGGGACGGCAATCCCGGTCAGCGGCGGCATGCTCGCTCATGCCGCCGAGCGGGCGCGGCGGCGGGCCGTGCACGGGTCACAGAGCGTTGCGGCGTACGGCTGGCGCGATGCTTCCGATCATGTCGATGAGCGGACGCGCGATCGTGGCCGGCAGACGTGCGAGTGCGTTTCGGCGGCTGATCGCGACGCTGCGGATTGCCGGTGGCCGGCCGGTGACCGTCGTAGGTCAGAGGTAGTTGACACCGGTCAGATCCTCGGCTGTCGCCCACAGCCGCTTGCCGACGGCCGGATCGGCGGCCTCCCGGCTGAGCCGGGCCTCTGTGACCCTGCCCCGCGTCTCCCAGAGCCCGGACGGGCCGAAGAACTGGCCGCCCCGCACACCGGGCTCAGTCGCGGCACGCAATTGCGGCAGCGCGCCCTGCTCCACCGGCTGGGTTGCCAGCAGCCCGCCCCACGCCATCAGCCGCCCGAACCGGCCACGGTGCTCCCAGGCCCGCGGAGTCAGGTTGGTGCGAGTGAGACCGGGGTGGGCCAGCGCGCTGACGATCGGCGCTCCGGCGGCGCGCAGGCGACGGTCCAGTTCGATGCCGAAGACCGTGGTGGCAAGCTTGGACCGGCCGTAGGCGGCGGCCGCCCGGTAGTCACGTTCGAACATCAGGTCACCGAAGTCCAGATGGGCAGTCTTGTGGGTGATCGAGCTGAGAGTGACCACGCGGGCTTCCCGCGCCGCGGCCAGGTTGCCGAGCAGCAGGCCGGTCAGCGCGAAGTGACCCAGCATGTTGGTGGCGAGCTGCAGCTCGAATCCGTCGGCGGAGGTGCGGCGCGGACCGAGCAGCGATACGCCGGCGTTGTTGACCAGCTGGTCGATCGCCGGGTGGTCGCCGGCCAGCTTCGCCGCGAAGGCCCGCACGGAGGCGAGGGAGGCCAGGTCCAGCTCGCGCACCTCGACGTCGCCGCCGATCCGGCGGGCGGTCTCCTCACCGGCGGGGGTGTTGCGAACGGCGAGCACGACGTGGGCGCCGTGACTGGCCAGTTCGGTGGCGGTGACCAGGCCGAGGCCTGAGTTCGCGCCGGTCACGACGGCGACCCGACCGCGCTGGTCGGGGATACGGTCGGCGGTCCATCCGGTCATCTGCTGCTCCTGGAGGTGTCGGTGCGCTGGCCCATCGACCGTAGGAGCGATCCGCGCAGGTTCGGTCGTTCTCGGTTGCCTAGGTCTGAGGGACCTACCTTCGGCCGTCCGGTCCGCGGCACACTTGCGGCATAAACAGCCCTCATCCGTACGCCCGTGAGCTCGGCGACTTCCTACGCGCTCGGCGTAGCCGGCTGCGTCCCCGCGACGTCGGCCTGGAGCCGGGCGGCCGGCGCAAGGTCACCGGGCTGCGGCGCGAGGAGCTGGCCCTGCTGTCCGGGCTGAGCACCGACTACTACCAGCGGATCGAGCAGGGCCGGGAGGTACGCCCGTCCGACGACGTCCTGGACGCGCTTGCCGGCGCGCTCGGCCTCGACGACAAGGAACGCCGGCACCTGTTCACCCTGGCCCACGCCGCCCGCCGGTCGCTACCCGCCCGGGTGAACCGCGATCCGGAGCGGGTGCCGGTCAGCACACGGCGCCTGCTGCGGGTGATGGACACCCCAGCGGTCGTACTCGGTCGGCATCTTGACCTGCTCGACTGGAACCCGATGGCGCAAGCGCTGCTCGGCGACCCGGACACCTACCCGACCGACCGGCTCAACATGCTCCTGCTGCTGTTCGACGACACGCTGACCGGCAAGGTCAGCTGCCCGGACTGGGAGCGGCAGGCCCTGGACTACATCGGCATGATGCGCGCCGCCGTTGCCACCGACCCCACCCACCCACGCGCCACCGCGATCGTTGGTGAGCTGAGCATCCGCAGCGCCCAGTTCCGGCGGCTGTGGGCCCAGCACGACGTACGCGAGTCGGTCAGCGGCACCAAGACCTTCCGGCTTCCTGAGGTAGGCGACATCGTCCTGGACTGGGACACGTACCCCCTGCCGGGAAACCCCGGCCCGGTCATGCTCGTCTTCACCGCCACGCCGGGCAGCGCCGACGCAGACCGACTGCAGCTCCTGGCGTCGTTGCACGCGACCCGCTCAACGCTCGCCAACAAGCACCCCTCCCAGACGGGCAGGACCGCCGCCGGCACCCCTGTCGGGACTTCATGATCGGGTGCGCGCTCATGCCGCCGATCGTGTTCACAGTTCGTCACGAGTAGTCCGTGCAGCGAACACCCGGCCCTGCCGATAAGTGGGTGTCATCGACGGTCTGCTCGCCAGGCTTACCGTCCTGGCGTAACGGCGTGCCGCTCCGTCCTCGGGTTTGTGCGCGACACTAGGCTCGTGGATCAACCGCTGACGGTGCTGTGGTCACGGCTTCTGCACCTACGTTCGAGCGCGGCGGCGTTGGCGGCGGCGTCCGGAGTCCTTGTCGTAGCGGAGCGGCACTCGCGTCTGGTTGGACTGGACCCCCAGACCGGGGCGCCGTTATGGGAGCAAAACGTTGAGGACTGCTGGGGCACTACCGTCGTCGCGGGCGACCGCTGTCTCTACCTGAGTCAGGCCGGTGTCCTGCATTGCTTCGACACGCACAGCGGGCAGCGGACGTGGTCGACACCGGAGCTGCCCCTGCGCCACTACATCAGCGTTAGTGGGTCCGTCGCTTTCCTGGGCGGGTGGCGCGGCTACCGTCCACTGACACGGGTCGATCTGGCAAACGGCGAGCTTCTTCCGGGCCAGTTTCCGGGACCCGCGCCGGGCAACAACGTGGCCTGGCCGCTGCCCCTGCGGTTGGACCCGGAGCAGGGCTTCGCAGCCGATGCGATCCTCATCGCCACTGCCGAACAGGCGGCACTGCTGCTGGTGGACGCTCGGACCGGCGTTACCAGGGGTGAGTGGTCGCTTCCGGCACCGGTGCGCTTTCCCGACTCCGGCATCGCCTTCAACGCCGGCGAAGACGGCCACATCACCTTTCTCAGCGGCAGGCGCACCGTCATGGCCCTGCATCCCACCAGCGGCGTGGAGATCCTGTGGCGGCACGACCGTGACCTGCCATCGCTGCCACCGCTCCTCACCGATCGAAAGCTGTGGCTGGCCGAAGAAACCGGCGTCACGATCATCGATCTCGACCGCGGTGCCCGCACAGAGGTGATACACCTCCCGCCCGGTGCTACCAGTGAGGGTGTCCCCGTCTGCGGAGGTGCGCTCTTCGCCCGCGCCGGTAACCAACTCATCATGGTGAACCGGGCCGGGGAGATCGCCGCTCGCGTGCGACTACCAGCACGCATCGACCGGCTACTTCCCGACGGTCGATCCCTGGTACACGCCATCGGCAAAGGTCACCTCACCACGATCGGCATCTCGACCACGCCGACGTGAGCACTCTCGGGTTCTCGGCTGACCGCACCGAAAGCAGCAGACGAGCATCCGCAGACGGAAAAGACTCGCGTCATGCGCCTCTGACGGCAACGCTTCAACAAGAACGGCGGCCAGCGAAGCTGTGTCCTGTCTCCTGTCGAGGAAACCCAGAATGGCGATCGCCGACACTACAGACCAAGCCACCCGCAGACAAAGCTCCACAGGCCCCTCGTGAACGTGGCGGACAGAGTTCGCCGAAGCCGCAGCGCTGGCAATGCCGAAACGCGGCTGACAGCGGCATCATCGGACCCGCCTCAGCTGAATCCCCCGTGTCGGCCCCCGCCACGGTGAAACGCCACCGTTGGTCGTTTACGGCGTAGCCGAGGAGGTAGGCGGGCTTCCTCACTCCATTTGCGCTGATCACGGCCTGCGGTCCGGTGCCGGAGGAAGATACAAATCTTCACCCATGCTGTGACGGTAAAGCTGGCGTCGGTGCGGACTGGCGTGGAGACCCCGATATTCGGGCGCGGCGCATTGATAGTGCTGGTCCTGCTCGCTGCAACGCCGCCCAGCAGCAAGAGGGCCATACCTCCACCGGACCGACCGGCGGCCCGCGTGATGCCCGTGTCGAGGTTAAGGGTGATGCGGCCGCCGCTCGACTATCGCCTCCGCGCTCACGGAGAGTGGTCTGTCGCTTCCCGCCAGGCACCTCGTAGTGGAACAGGATCGGGCATCGACCGTCCTCACACATCACCTCGAACTGGCGTGGCGCCCCTCACCAGCCACGAGTTGGTCTTGAACACGATCACGACGACCGAACTGAAAGTCGACGCCGCCCTCGACCACGGCGCCTACCCGACCGGCATCGCAGTCAGCCGCGACCAACTCACGGCCCTACCGATCACCGCGCAGGCCGTGCACAGCCTGTGGAACTACAGCATCGCCCCGACTGGCGGCCCGAGCGCCGCACCGCGCCGACAAGCGCGCCGTAGCTCACTCACAGACCCTCGCGATACTCGCCAATCGGCTTGCCGAGCATCGCGGGCGGGTGGCATGGTGTACGACATGATGATCAGAATCGAGTCCCGTTCGGTCCGGTGAGTGACGTCGCCGAGCGCAAAGCGCTCGACCTGCCGACGATCCTTGATCACGCCACTACCATGCATGCCGCTCATCCTTGCGGCCCGCTTCCAAACGGCGGCCGGCCGTATCCGGACGCTGACTATGTCGCGAGCCTCCCACCGACCGGCGCATCCTACGGCGATCGTAAGCGCCTGCTCGTCGACCTTGTCCGATCGGTCTACCACGCCATACCTCTACCCGCCGATGCTGGGAAGCGGTTGACTGAGGCGTTGGCGTCAACACGCGTCGACTGCCGCATAGCTGCCTCCTTGGTGAAAGCGGTCGCCCACTTCGATCCGCGCTGGCGGCAACTGGTAGGCCGACAACTCGCGTATGGTGGCCGCCTGCGTGGCACGGTGAGTGTCGGCCTGGCGCTGCTGACCGAGGTGGCCGAGCACGGCGACACTGGCCCGGTCCGCACGCTGGGGCTGCTGAGCAGGCCGTTGGGTACGGATGCCATCCGTGTGCTACGCGGCATTCCCGGCGCCGCCGATGATCTGATGTGGCTGGCCGAGCGCTCGGATCCGTGGCGACACACACAGGCGGTCGAGGCATTGTGCACACTTGCGGAGCCGACGACGTACAACTGGCTACTCGAGCACGGCACCACACTCGACGGACCGTCGGCAACGACGGCTCGCCGGATCGCGGAAACCGTGAACGTCGCCGATCGTTTGGCGGTTGACGACCTCAATGAGGATGTTGTCGAACAGGTCGGACGGGTGCTTCTGGCGATGACGCAATATGCCGCCGGTAACGCCGAGCTCCGCAAGTACGCTGATGCACAGACCGCACTCGCCCGCTTCGTACACGCAGCTCCGATCATGACCCCGACGCTCAACCGATATGCCCTGATCGTGGCGCTGCTGACGGACCTCTACATCGGCCAAGCGGCCACCCTCAACTGGCCTCAGCAGGAAATTGACTGGGCAAGAGCGGCGCTCGATCACCTCCTTGCCCAGCCAGACTGGGCCGACATCCTGGAAACCGCCATGCGATCCGCCGATCCCAAGATCTACCACCGAGCGCAGTGGGCGGCCTGGAATAGGACAACGAAACTGCGGCCGCAACCGACAGGGAACACCGTGGACGGAGCCACCAGTCGAATCTCGATCCGAGTCGCGGTCGCCGATCCTGAGTATGCCGGCGCCGTCGAGACGAGGGTCCTCGTCGAGGATCGGCCCATCGTTGTGGAGAGTTTCACCGCCGGACCTGCCGAGTCACCTGAGTACCTGCTCGGGCTCGACCATCGACTCCACGCCGACATCGAGCCGCACGAGGTCCGGCTGGCCGAGGCCGAGTGCACCGAGGGCTGCTGTGGCGCGCTCTACGTCACCATCCAGCGGCACGGCGACAAAGTCGTATGGCGCGACTGGCGCGACCCGGACACCCCCGACCTCACCATACCGACGTTTACCTTCGACGCAGCCCAGTACGACGCCGAGATCGCGCGCGCCGAATCCGACCACACCTGGGAATGGCACGAGCGAACCGTGGCCCGCCTCGTACGCGAACACCTGAGCGAAGAACCCCAACTGCTGGGCCGGTGGAACTGCCATCCAGGCTGGACGGAAGCCCGCCCGAATGACCGTGGACACATTCACATGTCGTACTTCTTTCCGCAGTATCCGAGTGCCGGCAAGGAACCCTGGCTCCAGTTCGTTGCCGTGCTCGACGTTCCCGCAGGCGACCCGGCGACCGTCGCCAACGACATCGTCAGGAAACTCTGTAACAGCGACCCACGCCGACAAGACCGGCTTGCCGGCGGTAGCCAGGAAGCCGCACAACAGCTCGGCTTCCACTGGCCACCGAACCGAGCGTGAAACTAAACATGGCTGGCTCGGGGCGCGGGCCAGCCATATTCAGTTCCGCGACATCGATACCCAATCCGCGCGTCAATTCAGCAGTCAACACAACTGCAGGTCAGCGGCCAATCTGATCATAGTTAGGGTACAACTCGCGCCTCGGACAGATTTAGCACATGATCCACTTGGGTTGGCCTGAGCGGACATCTTGCGGACAGTCGGCCGGCAGGTCAGGGTTAATCCCAGTTCGCGGTAGATCAACGCCTCGTCGGCAGGGTCGGGTGGCCGATGCCGTCAGGCGATCAACGTTTCTCCACTTTCCGCCGGAGCGAGCTTCCGTGCTCAACGGCCGTAGTGGATGAACGGCGCCCACCGGCTCGGCTGGTACGGATCCTGCCGTCGCAGCCGCACGGTCACCCTGTGCAGCGCCTCCGCCGACCGGGACGGGTCGAGAGCGCCATCGTGGGTGGCGAGCACGTCGTACAGCTCGGCAGCTACGGCAGCAGCGGTGTCGTCACCGATCGCCCACAGCGTGGAGACGACCTGGCGGAACCCGGCCACCTGAAGGGCGGCGGCTAGGTGGCTGGCCTCATCGGGTAGGTCAGCACTGCCCATGGCGGTGTGGCAGGCCGACAGCACCGCCAAGTGCGCATCGGAGAGGTCCAATCGCGCGATGTCCGTGGTGGTGAGCGGGGCGTCGGCGAGAAACAGCGCGGCCCGACCGTCCGAGCCGACGTCGCCGTGGCAGGCGAAGTGGGCGCAGGTCTGCCCGGCCAGCAGCTCTGTCACCCGGGTATGGGTGGCCGCCGCTCCACTCAGGACTATGGCGCGGGGAAAGCGGGATCGTAGCAGGTCGGCCTCCCGGGTTGCGGCGGGCAGGTCGGGCAGCCCGGTAACGTAGCCGGGACGTTCGGCGCAGGCCACCACCAACGGTCGGTGCTCCGCGAACCGTGACGGCCGGCGGGCGTGTCGTAGCGACCGTACGGTCGAGGTGGTCGAGGAGACCACCCGGTCAAGCACCGCGCGCCCGGCGGGTTGGTCGTCGGGATCGTGATAACCGGCGGCTTGCAGCGGGGCCAAGGCGAGCGGGCCGGTCGGGCACCACCACAGCCTCGTCACCGACGGTGGCAGGGCGGCGATCACCGGGGCCGCCACTGCGTCCCACAGCCACTCCAGGTAGCCCAGCAGCACCTGCTCGCGGGGCCCGGACGAAAGGCCGCCGACGCCGACCTGGGTCACCGTCTCGAGGTATCGTCCAGTGCGTTCGTCAGCTTGCGCCACGCTCAGCTCGGGCAGTGGCACGACGTGGACGTCGCGCTCGGTGAGCACGAGCGCATCGCACCGATGGCGGCTCACGTTGACCAGCACCACCGGGCCGTCGGTCGCCGCCTCCGCCAGTTCGACGAAGGGCATGGGTAGTAGGAAGTTGGCTAATCCAGGCCGGGTGCGTACGGCCGCGACGACCTCGTCCCATTCCTGTGCCAAACGGCGCCTGCGCGCAGCGTTAGCCGGCTCGTCGGTGCCCACCGGCTGGTCCTCGCGTAGTGCGGCGAGCCGGTCGGCGAGGTCCGGATGGGACGCGCGCAGCGCAATCAACTCGGCCCGGCCGTCCAGCACCTGCCCCCACCACAGGGACCGTCCGTGGTCGAGTAGTTCCACCGCCCGCCGAGGAAAGCCGGCGGAGATCGCCGCAGCGGCGGCATCACACGCGACGTTCGCCCAGCGCTGGAGCAGTGCGTCGCGGTCGGCAGCCCCGAGCCCTCGCCACACGGTCAGGTGCAGCTGTGCCACGGCATCGCCGTAGGCCCGGGCGGCGTCGTTCCACCCTGCGCGACCGTCGGCGGCAAGCTCGGCCCGGAGCCCAGCGAGCATCACCAGCGCGTCCATCCGGTCGAAGGAGCGGTCGGCACCCATCTCCGCCACCCCGTCAAGCACGGCGACGGCCTCCTCGGCATGACCGAGGTCACCAAGCACCTGGGCCAAGCCCGTCCGGGCGGTCAGGTGAACCGGCGAGCCCGGCGGCATCGCGGTGAGGACGTGGCGAAACTCGTCGACCGCCTCAAGTAGATCATCGCGGCGTTCCGGCCCACGGTCCCGCAGGGCGAGAGCAAGGTTGAGCCGTGCGTTCGGGCTCGGATCGGCCGCCGCCGCCGCGCGCAGGTGGGTCACCGCCGCATCCAGGTCCTCCGGGTTGCGTCCGAGAAGGAAGCGAGAACGCAGCCGGTTACCGAGGTTCGCCCGCGCCCGGTTTGCGTCGTCCCTGGTGCCGGCTGCCGCCAGGGCCGTCTGCCCCACCTCGATCGCCTCGTCCAGGTCGAAGCGCCGCCCGGTGTGCTGCGACCGGTAGACCAGCGCGGTGCCCAGTGTAAACAGATAGCGGGGATGATCCTCTCGCTCGGCCAGCTCCACGGCGCGACGGCTGTGTGCGATCGCCTCGTTGAGGTCGGCCACGTCGCGGTCGCGTAGGAACCGGTTTATGAGGGCCGCGGCGAGGTTGATCATCTCACCGCAGAGGTGGTTGGGGCTCAACACGGGACGGTCAACGGCCTCACGTAGCAGATCGACCGCCCCGTCCAGGTCGGCGGCCAGCCCGTACGCCTCGAAGCGGCGCATCAGCGCCGGGCCCAGGGGAATGGCGATCACTGCACGGGCCGGATGACCGGCGGGCAACCGCGCCAGCAGGGTGTGCCCGTCGTCGCGGACGCGCTCCAGCAGGGCGAGATCGCCGGTGCGCTCGTACTCGTGGAGTAGGTCGGTGAGCGCCGCGCTGTGCCGATCCAGATCCTCGACGTCGTCGGCGGCGACTTCGCCCGCCGGCCGCAGTGGCGTGGAGCCGGGACCGGAGTCAAACAGCCGGCCGGGGGGTACGCGCGCCGAGGGCTGCGAACCCCGCAGGTCGACAATCTCGGCCAGCGCACTTTCAGCTGATGCGCGTATCGTGTCGTCCGCTGTCCGCGCGGCGGCCAGTCGTAGGTAGTGGGCGGCAGTGTCCAGGTCGGTCGCATCGCCGGTCAGCCGGTAGCGGTCATGGTGCAGGAGGCCCAGGTTGTACAACTTGGCCACCGCCACGGGATGCTCCGCCGGGTAGAGATCGAGTACCTCACGGGTGGACCGCATCATCGCGTCGAGCGCCTCCGCGGTGCCTGTCTGCTGGTAGCGCAAACGGTGCACATCGCTGAGCAGAGCCAGGAACGACCGACGGTTGGGATCACCGGCTGGGCACAGCCGCACCGCCCGTTCGACTTCCTCGGTGGCCTCGCCGATCCGCGACACGTCACCGGTGCGTTCCGTCCACTGGATTAGGGCGGCGGCGCGCAGGGCGGCCAGCGCGGCGCGGTCGGGATGGTCGGCGGGCAGCAGCAGCACCGCCTGCCCCAGTAGTTCGGCCGCAGCGGCGTGCAACGGGGCTGCGCCGGTCGACTTGCCGAGGCCGTTGAGTTCTCGGGCGGCGAGCACGGCCTCCTCAACGTGGCGTTGTACGCCCGTGACGACCCCCAGCCGCAGCGACATGCCGGCAAAGGCGTACAGGAGGACGCCCGTGAGGTCGGGCTGCTCCACCGGGGCCAACCGGGCCAGTTCCCGGTAGACCTCGACGCACCCCGCGAGGTCCTCGGGTGACTCGGCGACCTCGGCGAGGCGCGCTGCCCGCGCCTCGCCGATGACGAGCAGGGCGGCGAACCGCTCCGGTGCGTCGGCGGGACAGAGCGCCAGCGCGTACGCTCCTGCGGCCACCGCCTCATCGAGGTCGGCGGTCCGGCCGGACTCACGGAACCGGGCGAGCCAGGCCCGGACCTCCCGCAGCGCCGCACCGATCTGGTCCTCGTCACTCACTGGCCGATCGCGTCGCACTGCGCAACCTCCCGTGGTCGGCGTGACACCCAGGGTAGAGCAAGCTCGATAGACTCGGACACCCACAACGGACCGGGGAGGCCGCTCAGGTGCAGTCCGATGTAGATGTCCTGGCTGTGTGGTGCGCCCTGCTGCCCGCGCTACGCGAGCAGGCCCGGGCCAACGGCGTGCTGGACCGGCTCGACCGTGACGCCCAGCGGATCCGGGCAGGCGGCTCCGCGCGGCAGGCGCTGCTCAAGTGGCAGCCACGCGACGCCGGCGGAGAGCTGCGCGGCTGGTCCGATCGGCCGGTCGGTGGGCTGGCTGGTCTGCCGGGGCTGGCCCACGCACCGGGTGTAGGTGCGGGAGACTACGCCTGCCCGCAGGACCGATGTGCCCGCCGTGCCACCCGTGACGAGCACGGCCACCCGCCCCGCTGCCCCGCCTTCGACACGCCGATGCGGCCGGCATGATCGGCGTCCTCACCGAGGTCGGCAGACGGATCAACGGCCGCTGGCTGACCGCGATCCTGCTGCCGGGTCTACTGCTGGTTGCCGTCGCGGCGGTCGCCGTAGCGCTCGGTCACGCCCGCCCATTCGACGTGGACCACCTCGCCGCAACGACCGAGCGGGCGGGCCGCGACCTGGTGACCGATCCGGGACAGCTGGTGGTCGCGCTGGCCGCCGCCTTCGTCGCGGCGGGGCTGGTCGGCACGGCAGCACCCGGCCTCGGGCGGCTCGCCCAGCGCTGGTGGCTGCGTGAGCGTTTCCTCACCGGCGACCTGATCACTCGTACCCGATGGTCACGGCGCTCCCGGGCTCTCGCCGCCGCGCGCCGCGCCGACGTGCCGGTCGTCGCCGCATACCTGCCGCAGCGTCCCACCTGGCTGGGCGACCGGTCCCGGTTGCTGGAGGTACGGGTGCGGGCGCAGTACCACCTCAGCGCGGCACTTGTGTGGCCACGGCTGTGGCTGTTGCTGGACGAGGACTCCCGCCACCCGATCACCGACGTGCGGATCCGCTACGGCGAGGCCGTCACGCTGGTCGGCTGGGCGGTGCCGTATCTGTTGCTCGGGCTGCGGTGGTGGCCCGCACTGCTGGTCGGCGCGGGGATGCTGCTGACCGCCTGGCGTCGCCTGCGCGACACGCTGGCCGAACTGGCCGAGCTGACCGAATCCGCGATCGACCTGCGCCTGCGTGACCTGGCGGAAGCACTCGGCCAGCCGCTGGCCGGTGCCACGCCGAGCCCTGCCGAGGGGCGGGCACTCGACGACCGGCTCGGCAAGGCCGGGCCGGGCCGGGCCGGGCCGGGCCGGTGTAGCGACCCGAGGAGCATAGGATGAGATTCCTGCCGTCCCGCCCCAAGCCGCTGTCCACCGACCTGGACCGGCGCGCTCGAGCCGCCCTGGCCCTCTTCCACGCCGGCCAGTACGCGGCCGCCGAGCGTGCCTGGAACGCCCTGCTGGCCGACTGCGAGCGCCAACTGGGTCCGGATCATCCCGAGACCCTGTGCACCCTCGATCGGCTCGGGTCGGCACTGTTCCGCCTCCGGCGGCCGGTTGAGTCGGCCGACCTGCACCGCGAAGCCCACCTTCGGGCTGTCGCCAGCCTCGGGCGCAGCCATCCGACGACACTGATGTACGCCTACAACCTCGGGTGCGCACTGGTGCTGATCCGCGCGTGGGGCGAGGGGCTGCCGGTGCTGCGAGAGACCCTGTGGCGCCAGCGGCGCAAGCTCGGCAAGGCGCACCCAGCCTCCCTGGCCACGGCCAAGACCCTCGGCGTTTCGCTGTTCATGGCCGGCAACGCCCAAGCCTCGTTGGAGCTACTCGAATCCAGTTACCAGATGGCCGCCCAGGTGTTCGGACCGCAGGATCCGCTGGTGCGTGACATCGGCGAGAACCTGCGGGTAGTACGAAGCAACACCCATCGCTTCTGACATCCCGTGACCCGCTCGTCGGCGTACTTCGGCAACGGTAGTGGAATGCGGTAGCGGTCGAAATCGCGTACCGCGATGCTCTGCTGCAGCGGGATGCTCGGACGGCCGTCGGCGATGTTGCGGCGAAACAGGGCGTCGTGGCCGTGGATGTGGTGCGGCCCTTCGGTGGTCTGTGGCGACGCGCCGTTGGTGCTGCCCGGTGGCTCCGGTTCCGGCGGGCAGGTCGGCCGGCGGTGCACCGTGGTGGGCCAGGGCCGCCTGTAGCGCGGCGACCTGGGCATCGGCGGTGATGAAGCCGGTCATGCGGGGCCTTTCCGATGGTTCACGAGCCCAGGAGCGTCTGGAGTCCACGGGTGGACGGCCACCAGGGCCATCGAATTAAGCCTTGACTTAATTAAGCCACTATTGACATAATTGTCGGGTGCACGCGTTCGACATCCTCGGCGACCCAGTGCGACGCCGAATACTGGAGTTACTCGCCGACGGAGAGCAGGCAGCCGGCACTGTCAGCGAGGTCATCCGGGCAGAGTTCGGCATCTCGCCACCTGCGGTGTCGCAGCACCTGCGGGTGCTGCGGGAGTCAGGTTTCGTCACCGTCCGTCCGGACGGTACGCGGCGTCTCTATGCAGTGGAGGCAGCGCCTCTGCAGGAGGTCGACATCTGGCTGGAGCGCTTCCGGCAGTTCTGGAGTCAGCGCCTCGACGCGTTGGCCACCGAACTCGCCCGCGGCAAGCGCCAACGCCGCGAACGGCACTTCAACCATGGAAACACTGCTGGTGCACCGGATCGCGATCAGGAAGCTAAGCCCATCAGCGAGGAGGAAACATGATCGACATCATCAACCAGATCAACGCCACCCAGCGGGAGATAGGCAACCAGGCGGTTGCCACCGGTGAAGGGCGGTCGGTGCTGCTGCGCCGGGTCTACGACGCCCCGATCGAGGACGTCTGGAACGCCTGCACCGACCCAGAGCGGCTCAGCCGATGGCTGGGCCCGATCGAGGGCGACCTGCGGGTCGGCGGCACGTTCCAACTCAAGGACAACGCCGGTGGCGAAATCCTGCGCTGCGAGGAACCCCATCTGATCAAGGTGACCTGGGTCCTGGGCGAAGGCATGCCAACCGAGGTCGAGGTACGCCTGACGACCGGCGACGGCGACCGCACCACCTTCGAGCTGGAACACGCCTCCCCCGCCCAGATCGTCGACGAGCTTGTGCGCACGTACGGCCCCGGGGGCACGATCGGAATCGGCTGCGGCTGGGACCTCGCGCTGCTCGGCCTCGACCTCTTCCTGCACAGCGTGCAGTTTGACCCCGCCACGTGGCTAAACACTGCCGACGGAAAGGATTTCGCCATCCGCAGCTGCCACGCCTGGGGGCCCGTGATCCAGGCTGCCTGGGCAACCAGTGACGACGACATCGCTGCGGCCATCGCGTTCGCGGTGCAGCACTTCGCCCCCGAGACCAACGGTGACGACTGATGGCCCACGATGTCACCTCCGCCGCCGGTATGACACCTGAGCAGTCACCGGATCAACGAGAACACTGCTGAACTGCGGCCTTATCGCTGGACCCCGCTGCTGAGCACCGTGAGGTGCCCCCGATCTTCCGCTGTTCCTGGTGGGCGACCCGGCCCACGCCCTGGTCGCGTACAACGTTGTGGCCTGGACAGGTCGTGTTCCTCAGCGCGGCCGGGACCGAACGCGAATACTGGATCACCGCGACCAAGCCGGGCGCCACGCCGCAGAAGGTGGAACGGACCGGCGAGTTCTCCGTCCTGGGTGACACCGCTGTCTTCGTCGAATGACGCTGACCGTCGTACCGTGGCGAATTTTGGTCCGTTCATGGCTGGGCGGGCGGCCGGACCGCCCGCTCCGGCAACTCCTGCGGTACGGATTTTCCTGCTATCTCGCGATCCTTCCCAGGTGGGAAACGCCGAACTCTCTACAAGGTCCGGACCGGTTCAGGCAGAGCCGACAAGGTTGAAGCATTCCCGCGGGCAGAGTTCCAACGCCACGGCGACGGTGCTCGTACTGGCGGCCTTTGTGGCGAGGGCGCCGATGCCGAGGCTCCGGCCGGAGCCGTCGGTGATGACGCCGGCGTTCAGCCGCAGGTAGGCGACGGGCGAGTCGAACGCGGCCGACGCGGCCTCCAACAACCGCTGACGGGCCACGGCCGCAGCGACCCGGATAGGGCTGTAGGTCGAAACGATCGTATTCGATCGGCCGGTCAGCTGGTTGATCACCAATTCCGGCCGGGAGTCGGCCAGCGTGACATGGACCCGCTTCTGCGGTACGGACAGTTCCTCGGCGATCAGCCGAGCAGCGGAACTGGCGACACCCTGTCCCAGCTTGGCTCGGGGGAGCGCGAACGACACGGTCCCGTCCTGGCTGACCTCGATCGAGATCAGTCCCGATGTCGGCAGCGCCGCTGCGGTCATGATCTCGTTGAGACCGA
This sequence comes from Micromonospora sp. NPDC003197, assembly GCF_053590565.1. Lineage (NCBI taxonomy): Bacteria > Bacillati > Actinomycetota > Actinomycetes > Micromonosporales > Micromonosporaceae > Micromonospora > Micromonospora sp. NPDC003197. Next base: position 115,361 of record NZ_JBSFTE010000015.1, read on the forward strand.
GCAGTTCTGTCACGGCCGACGATGGCGGCGGGACGGCTGCTGTGGAAGTCACCGCCAGTTCAGCCGCAGTCACGAGAATCGGGGCAGCCAGCACGTACCCGAGGATCCGGTGTCGAGGGATGGGTTCCACCATGATGGCTTACTCGGAACGGTTCGTTGTGGGAACTTCGGTCTTGGTTCCGTGAGACCTGGTGCGGAAGAACAGGACGTACTGCCGCACGACCTTCTCGTCCCGCACCCACTGCGGATCTCCACCAGTGCCGCTGCCGACGATCGAATCGCTGAGTGTCCATGTTGACGAAGTCGGCGAAAAAACCTGGGCTGGAGACCTTGTTCCTAGCGCGCCGAAAGCTTCCAGCACCCCGCCCTCCCGCAGGACCTGGTGCGTGCTTCGCTCAGTCATCCCCTCAGCCCCTTACCGAATGACGGTTGGCCGGCGTGCTGTACTGCTAGCTGAGTTGGGGTACATCGGCATTGGGCCGCGAAGAGCCATGGGCGCGAGACCAGCTCGCGCCCTGGCTGCGACGCTCATGGTCAGAAGTCGCGGTTGCCGAGCGGGATTTCGATGTTGATTGACTGCCCCTCGGACAGGAAGAGCAGAGCCAACTTGCGCAGGAACTCGTCGAAGAGCCAGTAGCACGCCGGCGCGAGCGGGAACGGCAGCAGGCCCTCCCGAACGGCGATGAACGGCCCCCAGGCAGTCTGCAACAGCGTGTCCCAGAGGGGTTCCCGGGGAACCTGGAGCCAACCAGCGATCTGGTTACCGAGCATGAACCGCGTGAACGAGCCGAGGATGGGCCGGCTCAGGATACCGGCGTCGAACTCCTCGCCGAGGCCGAGCAGGATGTCCGCCAGTGCGATGCCCTCGCGCGTCGGCGCCAGAATCGGGTCGAGAACCTCGCCGGCCTGGGCGTTGGCTTCACTCCACGACGCGGGGATGTACTCGTCCTTGATGCCCAGCATGTGGGCGGCCACCTGCCACAGATGAAGGAAGGCATCCGACTCGCGGGTAGGAACCGGCACCCGCCAGTCGTTCAGCTTCCGCATGACGGTCGTCGGCAAGCTGTGCCAGGTAACCATCATGTCCCGCTGACTGATCGGGATGTCCTCGGGGGCGACATTCGCCCACTCCGGCGACTGCGGCAGGAGGTGACGCACGCCGGCGTGGGCCAGCCGGGTCTTGACGGCGGTCACGATCATCGAGCCGCTGGGCTGGTAGGCGTTCGCCGTCCCGATGTCGTACCCGAGCTTGGCGGTCTTGGAGATGCGGTCCTTCATGTCCGCGCCGCCCTGCGAGTAGTAGACCGCCAGGGCTTCCTTCGGAATAACCGTGCTCATCATGCCGCTGGCCAGGCCGTACAGCACACCGAGGTAGAGCCCTCGCTTCTCGTTGAACTGCACCACGGTGCTCAGCTTGCCCTGGTCGACCCAGGACGGGAGCTGTCGGGCGTGCTCGATGAAGTCGCGCACATCCGCCGGCAGTCCGTCCGGTAACGCCTGACCGTTCTTGGTCCAGTTCCGTAGCAGCCTGTTGACCAGAGGCACATCACCCCGGTCGAGCAGCGAGGCGACCAACGGGTCGGCCTCCTCATCCCACACCCACCGCGGGTCGACGCCCGCCCCGGTGCCTGCGACCGAACCCGAGGGGGACCAGGTCCACACCGACTGGGCCTGCGCCGGCATGGCGGCGCTCAACGCGCCGAACGCGCCCAACGCCCCACCGGCCTTCAACATCCTGCGCCTACTGAGTGGTTCCACGCCTCGCTCTCCTCAAGGTCGAGTCCACTGATACAATGAAACGCTTATTGCGTCCATGTTTCACATGAGAGCACACCGCGTCGCGCACCACAAGACTGACGTCGGCGGCAGTCTATGTCTGAGGTGCCCTGGACAGCGCGATTGCATGAAGCCATGCGCCCGCTCCCCTCACTCGCGCTCGAGACCATCACCAATCGATCAGCTTCTGTCATCCTTGGGCGAGCAGGTGGATCCGTACGCGACAGACCTGACTGAGACCGGATCGGCGCTGACGAGAGTGCGCCTGCGGGTCGTCACCGGGCAGGATGCTGCGGCACTGGATTCGTAACGGGACCTCCGCAGGAAGGAATCCGAAATGGACATGGGCAAGGGCCTGCTCGAGGGCAAGGTCGCCTGGGTAACGGGTGCCGGCCAAGGTCTGGGAGCGGCGATCGCCGAAGGACTGGCAGAGGCTGGGGCGTGTGTGATCCTCCAATCTCGACGAATGGACACACTGCAGGCGGTACGGGACAAAATTGTTGCCAACGGCGGCACGGCAGACATCGTCGTCGGTGACGTCAGCGACGAGTCCACCGCCAACGCCGTCGTGACGTTGGCCCGACGGCGATGGAGCCGTCTCGACGTTCTGGTGAACAACGCCGGGATCAGTCCGGCACTACAACGCAGCGAGCAGTTGAGCGTCGCGGACTGGCAGCGGGTGATCGACACCAACCTCTCCGGGGTGTTCATCTGCGCCCGCACCGCTGGCGCGTTCATGCTCGAGCAGGGCGCGGGCAGCATCGTCAACATTTCCTCGGTTCACGGCCAGGTCGGTCTTCCGCGACTGGCCGCGTACAGCGCCAGCAAGGGCGGAGTCGAGCAGCTCACCCGGACGCTGGCGCTGGAATGGGCGGCTGCCGGTGTACGCGTGAACGCGGTGGCGCCTGGCTACCTGGAGACGCAGATGACGGAGGGGTTACGCAGCCACGACCAGTGGTCGAAGCGGTTGCGCGACCGTATCCCGATGGGCCGGTTCGGCCGGCCACGCGAGGTTGTCGGCGCTGTCGCGTTCTTGGCATCGGACGCTGCCAGTTATGTCACCGGCAGCGTCCTGCACGTGGATGGTGGTTGGACTGCGCAATGACAACCAGGTCACCCCGGCGACCACTTCGGCGCCGACCTGCCTGGTTAGTCTGCGTTCGTTCACCGATCGCACCTGCAACTGGAATGAGCACGTACGCCAAACGCTTCTTCCCAGAAAGTTAACCGTCGTTTACAGTGCTGTCATGGCTGCGGCGCCCTCGACGGCACCACGGTGAGGGGTACGCCGGCCTCAACTCAAACCACCACCAGGCCCGGTTACGGTTGAAGGAGTACCTCGTGGACCCTGCCGACACCCTTGCCGACCAATACGCCAAGGCAGCTGCCGACCTGACCATTCCCTCCCTCCTACACCGCAACGCCACCGAGTTCGCCCACTTGCCGGCGCTGAGCACGCTCGACCGCAACGACACCCGCACCTGGGCCCAGCTACGCGATGAAGTCGCCGAGCTGTCCGGCGGCCTGGCCGAAATCGGCCTGGAGCCGGGCAGCCGCATGCTGATCATGATGTCGAGCCGGCCGGAACACTGGCTGATCGACCTCGCCGCGGTCCATCTGGGTGCGGTGCCCGCCACGGTCTACCCGACGCTGAGCGACGATCAGTTGCGGTACCTGGCGCTGCACAGCGCCGCCCAGGTGCTCGTGTTGGAAGGTCCCACCGAGCTGGCCCGCTGGCGTCCGATCCTGCCTGACCTGCCCCACCTGCGCCGGATCGTGCTGGTCGACGAGGCCGAAGCCAACGACATGGCCCCGGAGATCGTGCCGCTGTCCCAGCTGCGATCCGTCGGCCAGGCCGCGCACCAAGCCGACCCGGACGCCTTTGAGCGGCGCTGGCGCGCTGTCCGTTCCGAGCAGCCGGTGACGTTGCTGTACACCTCGGGGACGACTGGCGACCCGAAGGGCGTCATACTCAGCCACCACAACGTGGTCTATCAGGCCGTGGTTCTTGAGGCCACCGTGTCCGTACCCGATCATGCACCGACGGTCGCCTATCTGCCGCTGGCCCACATCGCCGAGCGAATGCTGGGCATCTACAACACCATCTACCGCGCCGGTCACGTCACCATCTGCCCCGACCCCGCCCGGCTCATCCCGGCCCTGCGGGCGGTCGGTCCCGCCTCGTTCTTCGGCGTGCCGCGGATCTGGGAGAAGATGGCCGCCGGCGTCCAGGCCCATCTGGCCGCCGCCGAGCCGGCGGTGCGAGATGCCTTCAACGCCGCAAGTGCCGTGGCCCTGGAGGCGTACGAGCTGCGCGCGGCGGGCCAGGCGGTGCCCGACGAGTTGGCCAGTCGATTGGCGCAGGCCGAAGCCACGGTGCTGCGACCACTGAAGTCCACGCTGGGTCTGCAGAACATGGTCTGGGCCGGCAGCGGTGCTGCCCCGATCCCGGTCGACGTGCTGCGGTTCCTGGCCGGGCTCGGCGTCGACGTGCTGGAAGTCTGGGGTATGACCGAGACCACCGGTACCGCCACCATCAACACCCCGGAGCGTTTCCGCACCGGGACCGTAGGTCGGCCCAACCCTGGCATGGAGGTGCGCCTCGCCGGCGATGGCGAGATCCTCGTGCGCGGGCCGTTGGTCTGCTCCGGGTATCTGCGTAGCGACGGCAGCGTCGAGCCGGTCACCGACGCGGACGGCTGGCTGGCCACCGGCGACGTCGGCACGATCGACGACGATGGCTTCCTCACCATCACCGACCGCAAGAAGGAACTCATCATCAACTCCAGCGGGAAGAACATCTCGCCGGCGCACATCGAGGGGCTGCTCCGGGCGCATCCGCTCATCGGTCAGGCGGTCGCGATCGGCGACCGGCGGCCGTACATCACGGCGCTGATCGTGCTGGATGACGATGTCGCGCCCCAGTGGGCGCGGGCGCACGGCATCAGCGACGCGCAGCTGCCCGACCTGGCCTCGGACCCGCTGCTGCTCGCCGAGATCCAGGCCGCCGTCGACGCCGCCAACGCCAAGCTCGCCCGGCCCGAGCAGGTCAAGACCTTCCAGGTGCTGCCGTCGAGCTGGACACCGGAGTCGGGCGAGCTGACCCCCACGTTGAAGCTACGGCGCCGGGTGATCGTCGATCGTTACAGCGAGAGCATCGACGCCCTCTACGGCGGATAGGCCCCGCAGCACTCGAAGTTCCCGGTTCATGGTTGCTACCGTGATACAAAACTCGCATCACGGTATCTCACGAGAGGGCAACCATGCTCCGGGCCGCTTCCGCGAACGCATCCTCTCCCGGTCTACCCGAGGCGGATCACGACCGGCACACCGTAGAACCGCTGCTGTCTGCGCTGGGGAGGACCGCGCCCGGCTCGAAGTCGCTGCTGGAACGCGCCTTCAGCGAGGCGCTGGAACGCGCCGACGAGAATGACGAGGTCACCACGCGGGTTCTCGATGCCGCCTACGAGCAGTTCTGCCGCATGGGCATCCGGCGGTCCACGATGGAGGACGTGGCCCGCCGGGCCGGCGTCTCCCGGATCACGGCGTACCGCCGGTTCGCCACCAAGGACAGGCTGGTCGAGCAGGTGGTCCGCCGGGAGTTCCGTCGCTACTTCGACCAGTTCCTCATCGACATTCAGCAGGCCGCGACCGTCGGCGACCGAGTGGTACTGGGCTTCGTCAGCGCATTGCAGGCTCTCCGCCGTAACCCGCTGATCGGGGGGCTGATGTCCGCCGAAGCTGACGTGCTCATCCCCTCGATGATCAGCGACGGCGGGCAGACGATGGCCACGGTGCAACGGTTCGTCGCCGGCCAACTCCGCAGCGAGCAACGCGCCGGCAACATCTCCGACACGGTGGACGTTGAGGTGGTGGCCGAACTGATGACGCGGCTGTCCTGCTCCTTCTTGATCACCCCCAGCCACGTCGTCGATCTCGATGACACTGAACAGCTGCGCGCCGTGGCCCGCCGGTTCCTCGTGCCCATGCTGGAGTACGGTTCACAGTCCAAGTGACCGGCCGATCACCTCTTTCATGATCTCCGTGGTGCCGCCGTAGATCGTCTGGACACGGGCGTCCAGATACGCCCTGGCCACCGGGTACTCGCGCATGTAGCCGTAGCCACCGTGCAACTGCAGGCAGCGATCGACGGTACGGTGCTGCAGCTCGGTACACCACCACTTCGCCATCGCCGCCGTCTCCGCCGTGAGGCCGGGCTCCACCAGGCACTGGTCGATGAAGACGCGGCCCAGGCGCAGTTCGGTGGCGAGCTCGGCCAGCACGAACCGGTTGTGCTGAAAGCTGCCGATGGGGCGGCCGAATGCCTGACGCTGTTTGCAGTAGGCAAGGGTCTGCTCGAACACCGTCTCGGCACCGGCGAGCGCCGCGACGGCGATCGACAGTCGCTCGAAGGGAAGGTTGCGCATCAGGTAGGCGAAGCCCTGGCCCTCCACACCGAGGAGATTGGCCGCGGGCACCCGGACGTCGGCGAAGAACAGCTCGGCGGTGTCCTGCGCCTTCTGGCCGATCTTGTCGAGGTTGCGGCCCCGCTCGAAGCCGGCCATGCCCCGCTCGACCACCAGCAGGCTGATCCCCCGGTGCCCCGCCGCCGGGTCGGTACGGGCCACGACGATGACCAGGTCGGCCAGGATGCCGTTGCTGATGAAGGTCTTCTGCCCGTTGAGGACGTAACTGTCTCCGTCGCGCACGGCGGTGGTCGTGATGCCCTGCAGGTCGCTACCGGCACCGGGTTCGGACATGGCGATCGCGGTGATGATGTCGCCGGAGCAGAAGCCCGGCAGCCACCGCTGCTTCTGCTCGTCGTTGGTCAGGTCGGTGAGATACGGCCCGATGATGTCGTTGTGCAGGCCAAACGCCGGGCCGCTCGCGCCCGCCCGGGCCAGCTCCTCGGTGAGGACGGCGCTGAAGCGCTGGTCCGTCACCCCGCCGCCGCCGTACTGTTCGTCGACGAAGAAGCCCAGCAGGCCGGCAGCGCCGGCGGCCCGCCACACGCCGCGGTCGACGACGCCGTCGGCTTCCCAGCGCTCGTGGTGCGGTGCGATCTCCTTGTCGATGAAAGCGCGCACCAGTTCGGCGAACGCGAGGTGGTCGGCGGAGAAGATGCTGCGGTTCGCCATGTGCGTCAGCTCCTTGCTGCACAGGTCCCTACTGGGTCATGTCCTTTACGGTGGCGATGAGGCGGCGCGGGTCGGCACCCAGCGGCGTGACGTTGAGGATCGTGACGCCGGCGTCGCGATAGGCCTGGACGCGGTCCCGCACATAGCTCTCCGGCCCGATCAGGCTGGTGCGCTCCAACAGTTCCGCCGGCACGGCGGCGGCGGCCTCCGTCTTGCGGCCGGCCAGGTAGAGCTCCTGGATACGGTCCGCCTCGGCGGCGTAGCCGTAGCGGCACAGCACGTCGTGGTAGAAGTTGCGGCCCTTGGCGCCCATGCCGCCGACGTACAGGGCGATCTGCGGCCGGGCAAGGTCGCGCAGGCCGGTCACGTCCGGGCCAATGGCCAGCGGGCTGCCGGCGACGACCTCGAGCGGTCCGAGATCGTCGGGCCGCTTCGCCCGGCCGGCTGTCAGTGCAGCACCCCAGACATCGGCCGCGCTCTCGGGGACGTAGAGGAACGGCAGCCACCCGTCGGCAAGCTCAGCGGTCATCCGCACGTTCTTGTCACCGAGGCTCGCCAGGTAGATCGGGATGCGGTCGCGTACCGGGTGGGTGAGGAGCTTCAGCGGTTTACCGAGGCCGGTGCCTTCCCCGGCGGGAAGCGGCAGCCGGTAGACGCCGTCCTGAACCAGCGTCTCGCGACGCCACACCTGCCGACAGATCCTGATCACCTCGCGGGTCCGCGCGAGTGGCCGGTCGTAGGCAACGCCGTGCCAGCCCTCGATCACCTGCGGTCCGGACGCGCCCAGCCCGAGAATGGCGCGGCCACCTGAGATCGCGTCCAGGCCGGCCGCAGTCTGTGCCAGCAGCGCCGGGGTTCGGGAGTAAATGTTCAGGATGGCGGAGCCGATCTGCATTCGGGTCGTCTTTGCGGCGAGGTAGCCCATGATGGTCGGCGAGTCGAACCCGTATGCCTCCGCCACCCAGACCACGTCGAGGCCGTCCTGCTCCCAGGCGGCCACGGCGTCCGCGCCGCTCCTGGGGTCCGTGGCGTAGGCCAGTGTTGTTCCGATACGCATCAGCGAGCTCCTCGTGTCTGGCTGACGGTGCCGTTGTCCAGCCACCGCCGTAGGTGTGTGCCGAGACCCCACTCGGTGAGTACGGTCTCGGTATCCGCACCCGGCAGCGGCGGACCGCCGCCGATCGCCCCCGGTGTCTGCGACAGGCGGGGCGCCACTGCGGGCTGCCGTACACCGAAGTGCTCCTCGAACGTCGCGCGTGCCACCAGGTGGGGGTGGCGCTGCGCCTCGGCGAGCGACAGCACCGGTGCCACGCAGGCGTCGGTGCCCTCGAAAACCTTGGTCCACTCGTCGCGGGTACGGCCGGCGAAGACCTCCGCGAAGCGCGCGCGTAACACCGGCCATCCGGCGACGTCGTGCTGGGCCGGCAGATCCGCGTCGGCCAGCCCGAGCAACCGCAGCAGTTCGGCGTAGAACTGGGGTTCCAGTGCACCGACCGCCATGTGGCCGCCATCAGCGGTTGCGTAGACGTCGTAGAACGGCGCCCCGCCGTCGAGCAGGTTGCGGCCACGCTCGGGTTGCCACGCGCCAGCGGTGAGAAGACCGGCGAACATCGTGGTGAGGTGGGCCGTGCCGTCGACGATGGCAGCGTCCACTACCTGCCCGCGGCCGGTGGTTCGGGCCACATGCAGCGCCGCCAGGCAGCCGACGACGAGGTAGAGCGCGCCACCGCCGAAGTCACCGACGAGGTTGAGCGGGATCTGCGGCGGCCCACCCGCACGGCCGATCGGGTGAAGCGCCCCGGCGACGGCGATGTAGCCGATGTCGTGACCGGCAGCCCGGGCCAGCGGCCCGTGCTGTCCCCATCCGGTCATCCGTCCGTAGACGAGGCCCGGGTTTCGCTCCAACACGGCCTGCGGCCCGATGCCGAGCCGTTCGGCCACCCCGGGACGCCAACCCTCGATCACGATGGCAGCCTGATCGGCCAGTCCGAGGACGACCTCGGCTCCGTCGGGATGCTTGAGGTCCACGACGACCGACCGTTTACCCCGGTTGAGCAGGTCCCGCCTCGGGTCGCCGGCCGCCAGCGCACCCGGTTCGGGTCGGTCGACCCGTACGACGTCGGCCCCCAGGTCGGCCAGGAGCATCGCCGCGAACGGGCCGGGGCCGATCCCGGCGAGTTCCACGACCCGGACCCCGGCCAGCGGGCCGCTCATGCGCCGGCCCGTGCCGCGAAGCGGGGAGCGCGTCCCTGGGCCTGGCTGGCAAGGGCCTCACCGAAGTCGGCCCCGGCGAGGGAAGCGGCCATCAGCCGCGTCGCGTCGGCGGCTGCCTGGGCGGCCCCGGTCTCCAGGCCCGACCACACCTGCTGCCGGATCACCGCCATGGAGACCGGCGAGCAGTGCGCGGCAAGATCGGCGGCATAGGCTTGCGCCTCGGCCAGCACCTCGTCGCGTGGAAGCACTCGTTGCACCAGTCCGATCCGGAGCGCCTCCACCGCATCGATCTTGCGGCCGGACACCAGCAGATCCAGCGCGTTGCCGACGCCGACCAGCCGGGGCAGCAGCCAGGCGCTGCCGTATTCGGCGATGAGGCCGAGCCGGCTGAACGCAGCGGCCAGGCGGGCCTGCGTCGCCAGGAAGCGCACGTCGGCATAGAGGGCGTGGACCAGGCCGAGGCCGGCAGCGCCGCCGTTGACCGCGGCGACGATCGGCGTTCCCAGCGTCATCGGCAGATGCGGTTCGAAGCCGAACTCGTCCAGCAACTGGTCGCGGTGACGCTCGTCGAGTAGCGCCTGCAACGCCCCCGGGTCGGCACCCACGCAGAACCAGTCACCGACACCGGTCACCACGATCGCCCGTACCTGCGGATCCGCGTCGGCAGCCAGCAACGCCGCGTAGTAGTCGCGGAACATGTCCAGCGTCATCGCGTTTCGCTGGTCGGGCCGGTCGAACCAGATCGTACGGACTCCGGCGCGGGTGGCAGCCCGCAGGCCACAGCCGACCGGTTCGGCCTCGCGCAGGGACGGGCCCTTCGCCGCGTCCTTTATGACATTTGACATTTGATAGTCTCATCCCTGTGGCGGAGCGGAGCAAGGTGCAAGACGTTTCTCATCCTCAGCTGTCAGAGACCGTGGCGAGCCTGCTGCGTGACCGGATCATGTCCGGCCAGCTGCGACCCGGCGAACGGATCCGGCTCGAGGAAGTCGCCCAGGAGACCGGACTGAGCATCACGCCGGTCCGCGAGGCCCTGCTGATGCTGCGCGCGGAGGACATGGTCGAGCTGCAGCCGAGGCGCGGCCACGTGGTCGCACCACTGTCCAGGCAGGACATCATCGACGTGTTCGGCCTCCAGGGTGACATCGCCGGTGAGCTCGCTGCCCGGGTCGCCGTCAGCATCACGCCCGCCCAGCTCGACGACCTGCGGCAGCAGCACGAGCGGCTGCGCCGGGCCGCCCAGGCCCGCCAGACCAGCCGGGTCGAGCAGCTCGAGTTCGAGTTCCACCGCAGCATCAACCGACTGGCCGACGCACGCAAGCTGTCCTGGCTGCTGCGGAAAGCAACCCGCTACACCCCGTCGCGGTTCTACGCGGCCAACCCGGAATGGCGGGCCGGCATGATCGCCGATCACGAGGCCCTGCTGAGCGCGCTGGAGGCCCGCGACCCGGTCGCCGTCCGGCCGATCATGGCCCGCCATTTCACCGACGGCGCGGAGCGCTTGGTCAAGCATCTCGATGGCCTGGGGATGTGGAGTGACTGAGTTACCGGCGACCATGGCGCCACTTGAACATCGCCAGCGAGGACCGCATGGCGGAAGCGGTCGGCTGTAGCGTCATCACATCAATCGGCGGCCGGAACCGCTGCCAGGTAACCGACCGCGGCCGGCTGAACTCGCGCAGACCGTCCGCGCCGTGGACCCGCCCGAAGCCCGAGTCGCCGACGCCGCCGAAGGGCAGCGACGGCACTCCGGCGTACCCGAGCACCGAGTTGACCGACACCGCGCCCGCCCGTAGCCGCGCGGCGAGCGCCAGTCCGTGGTGGCGATGTCGCGTGAAGATCGAGCCGGAGAGCCCATAGCTGGTCGCGTTCGTCCGGCGCAGCGCCTCGTCGGCGTCAGCCACCGGGTTGACCACCAGCACCGGACCGAACGTCTCGTCGGTGACCGCCGCGCTGTCCTCGGGGACATCAGCCAACAGCACCGGCTCGACGAACGGCGGCCGCACCGAACTCGCATCACCGACCAACGCCCGGGCACCCCGGTCCATCGCGTCGGTGATGTGACTCAGCACGATGTCGGGCTGGGTCGGCGTGGTCATCGGCCCGTACGGCGCGTCCGGCTCGGCACCCGGCCGGACCTGCCGTACCAGCTCGGTCAGCTTGGCCACGAACGGCTCATACACGGCCTGCTCGACGTAGACGCGCTCGACTCCGGCGCACGTCTGCCCGGCGTTGCCCAGACCGCCGAACACGGCCGCCTGGGCGGCCGCATCGAGGTCCGCGTCGGCCGTGACGATGAGCGCGTCCTTGCCCCCGCCCTCGATGACGACGGGGGTCAGGTTCTCGGCGCAGGCGGCCATGACCGCACGCCCCGTCGCAGCCGATCCGGTGAACGCGATCTTGTCGACCGCCGCGCGGCACAGCGCGGCTCCGGTCGTACCGTCACCGGTGACGACCTGCAGGACCGGTCGATCGGGAAGCAGTTCACTCCAGCGCTGGGCCAGCCACACCCCGACTCCAGGGGTGAACTCGCTGGGCTTGAACACCACCGCGTTTCCGGCGGCCAGCGCATGCGAGATCGCCCCCATCGGCGTGTAGACGGGGTAGTTCCACGGTCCGATCACGCCGACGACACCGTACGGCACATACTCCACCGAGCTGGCCTGATTGAACGCCAGCAGGCCGGAGGCCACCGAGCGCCGCTTCAGTACCCGCCGGGCGTGCCGGGCAGCCCAGTCCAGGTGTTCGATGGCGAGCATCACCTCGAGCTGTGCCCCCGCGACCGTCTTGCCGGTCTCGTTCCGGATCAGTTCGGCCAGCTCATCGATGCGGCTCGCGACGAGCGTCTTGTACTCAAGCAGATGACGCCGGCGCTGTCGGGCGTCCAGGCTGGCCCACCAGCCTGCCGCATCACGCGCTTGTTGGACGGCGTTGTGTACTGCGGCTTCGTCGGCGATGTCGTAGTCGGCGCGGGACTCGCCGGTTATCGGGTCGACGACGTGGAGCCGACGAGGGTGCTCAACCAGGGATGTCATCGACAGCCTCCTGACATTTGATATTCGATACTCTAGCCTTGCTGTCAATCCCTTTGCGACGCTGGAGGTACAGCTGTGGAATGGAGCGACGAGCAAAGATCACTTGTCGCGGCAGTGCAGGACTTCTGCCGCCGCGAGGCCGGAACCCGCGAGCAGCGGCAGAAACTCACCAACGGCGGACGGGAACCCCACAGCCCGGAGCTGTACCGCAAGATGGCTGACCTCGGCTGGCTCGGCCTGTCGCTGCCCGAGGAGTTCGACGGCGGCGGCGCGGGCATGGTGGAGCTGTGCCTCTTTCTGGAGGAAACCGCCAAAGCGATGGCGCCGATCGGCGGCTTCACCACCTCGATCATCGTCGCCGCCACCTACGAGCGATTCGGTTCACTGGAGCAGAAAAAGCTCATCCTGAGTGGGGTGGCCCGAGGCGTCATCGAGGCGGTCGCGATGTCCGAGCCCGAAGCTGGCTCAGACGTGGCCAACCTGAGCTGCCGCGCCGAACGCCGGGGCGACGGGTTCGTCATCAACGGCCAAAAGACCTGGTGTTCCAACGCCCACCTCGCCGAGCACATCCTGCTCGTCGCCCGTACATCTGGCCGGGCTGGCGACCACAACGGCCTGACCATGTTCCTGGTCCCCGCCACGGCGCCCGGACTGACCATCTCCGGCATCGACACCATGGGCGGCCGCGAGGTCAACGACCTCTACTTCACCGACTGCGTGCTGCCCGCCGACGCCGTGGTCGGCCAGATCGACCAGGGCTGGCGGCAACTGATGGCCGGGCTCAACATGGAGCGACTGATCCTCGCCAGCGTGATGCTCGGCACCGCCCAGCGAGCGTTCAACGACGTCGTGGAATACGTCAAGAACCGGCGCCAGTTCCGTCGGCCAATCGGATCGTTCCAGGTGATCCGGCACCGCCTTGCCGAACTGGCCACCGAGATCGAGTGCGCCCGACTACTGGTCTACCACACCGCCGCCCAGGTCGACCGATCACCGGACACGACGCTGCCCCGGGAGAGTTCGATGGCGAAACTCAAGGCCACCGAGACCGCCCGCCGCGTCACCCTGGACGCTATGCAGATGATGGGCGGCTACGGGTACACAACCGAGTTCGACATGGAGCGCCTGGTCCGATCCTCGGTCGTGTCCACCGTTTACGGCGGCACCAGCGAAATCCAGCGCGAGATCATCGCCAAGACCTACGGACTGTCCGACCAGATGCAGTGACGCGCTGTCGGCGAACACGTTCGCCGCATGGACGCCCGGCCGGCGAGTGTGTCCAACACTCGCCGGCCGCGCTGCTTTGTTAGGAAGGAATCGCTCGCCTGCTCCCCTGACGCGCGCGCATGTCGCGTAGCCGTACCACGGGAGACCAGGCCACGAGCAGTAATCCGGCGATCCGACCGGCCGATCAAGGCCAGATCGACCCGAGGTGCGATCCGCGACTCTTCCCAGGAAGTTACGCGTGATTTACAGTTCCGTGAATAACGACGAGAATGCCTGCACTGTCGATCGCGCGCCGATCAGCCCATAACCGGCGGTACCGCCGATGCGCCGTCCTGAGCATTCACCAACATCGCCGGCCACGGCGCGCTCGCTGCACGCCAGCTCCGACCACGCGTGACCCGCCCCTCCTGAACGGAGAAACCATGGAGTTGTCCACCAAGCAGCGCGCCACTCTGGCGAGCATCTGTGACACGTTCGCCCCCGGAGACGGGGCCGACCTCCCGTCGGCCAGTCAACTCGGTGCAGTCGAGATCATGGCCGCACTGGTCCTGCACAATCCGCGCACCACCGAGGCCAAGCAATTCCTCCGGCTGCTGGATGTGTGGGACTCCCCCGCTGCCCAGCTGATTCTCAGCGGCGGCGCACGGCGGTTCTCCCGACAGAGCCAGCAGCAACGCGAGCAGATGCTACTCACCCTGGCTGAGTCGAGCATCACCCGCAAACGAGCGCTCTTCCAGGCGCTCAAGGGTGCCGCGACCCTCTCCTACTACATGACACCCGGACCGACCGGTCATTCGCCGCTGTGGGATTCGATCGGCTATCCCGGCCCACTTGGCCCCAGGACCGACGCCCCGGAGCCCGTACTGGCTCCGATCCGCCCGGCTGGGGCAACCACCCTGGACTGTGACGTCGTCATCGTCGGATCGGGAGCTGGCGGCGGCACCGCTGCGGCCGTCCTCGCCGGCCATGGCCTGGACGTGGTCGTCGTGGAGAAGGGCGAATACTACGACGACCGGGACTTCGACGGCGGGGAATTGTCCGGGCTGTCGCGGCTGTACGCTCCTGGCCCCGCAGCCACCGCAGAGGGCCAGCTGAGTCTTCTCCAGGGACAGTGCCTCGGTGGCGGCACCGTCGTCAACTACACCACGTCGTTTCGTACCCCGCCGCGCGTTCGGGAGGAATGGGCCGCACTGGGTGTGCCACAGTTCGCCACCGATGAGTACGAGCATTGCCTCGACGCGGTGTGGTCCCGGCTCGGCGTCAACCGCGACCACGGCCAGATCTCGTCCCGCGACGCGCTCATGGAACGTGGACTGGCCAAGCTCGGCTGGCACGTCGACGAGATGCCCCGCAACGTCGACGGCTGCGACACCGGCATCGAGTGCGGGCGGTGCGGCCTGGGCTGCCGCATCGGCGCCAAGCAGTCCACGGCCAAGACCTGGCTCGTCGACGCCCAGCGCGCAGGCGCACGACTCGTCGTCGGCGTCGACGTACGCACCGTCACCGTCACGGCCGGCCGGGCGACCGGCATCGCCGGCCACACCGCCGCCGGTCACCCGGTGACCATTCGCGCCCGTGCCGTGGTCGCCGCCGCCGGCAGTGTGCAGACACCGGCCCTGCTACGCCGTTCCGGACTCACCAACCCGAACATCGGTCGGCACCTCCATCTGCACCCGGCCACCGGGGTCTGGGGAGTGTTCGCCGAGGAGACCCGACCGTGGGAGGGCGGGATGCAGACCCGGTACTCCACCGAACATGCCGATCTCGACGGCCGCGGCTACGGCGTCATCTACGAGACCGTCGCCACCAATCCGGCCACCGCCGTGTCGTTCATGAGCTGGACAGGCGCACAGGCCCACCTGGACCAGATGCGATCGCTGCCACACCTCGGCGGGGTCGGCATCATCACCCGCGACCGCGACAGCGGACAGGTCAAGGTCGGCAGCGACGGCGAGCCGGTGGTGCACTACCGCATCTCCGCCTACGATGCCGCGCACATGCGGGCCGGGATCGAGGGCGCTGCCCGAATCGTCGAGGCCGCCGGCGCCCGCAAGCTGTTCTCCGGACACCAACGTGGCAAGATCTGGGAACGCGGCAAGGGCTCCATTGACGACTTCATCCGATACACCAATGCATTGGGGACCGCGCCCGGCCAAATCGCCATGGCCGCCCTGCACATCATGGGCGCGGCCCGCATGGGCGGCAGCAAGGCGACGTCGGTCGCCGGGCCGGACGGTGCCACGTGGGAGGTCCCGAACCTGGTCCTCGCCGACGCGTCCACCTTCCCGGCGTCGTTGGGCGTCAACCCGATGATCTCTGTCGAGGCCATCGCGTACATGAACGCCCAACGTCTCGCCGCCGTACTCTGACCACACTATTCGAAGCGTTCACCCCGGTCGGCCATGGCCAACAGCAACTGGGGCGGGCTGAACCGGTCACCGTAGCGCTCCGCGAGCACCCGCGCGCGGGCAACGAAGCCCGGCAGCCCGCCCTCGTACTGGTTGATGTACTGCAGGACGCCGCCGGTCCAGCTCGGATAGCCGATGCCCAGAATCGAGCCGACGTTGGCATCGACCACCGAGGGCAACACACCCTCTTCGAGGCACCGCACCGACTCGATCGCCTCGATGAAGAGCATCCGCTCCTTGAGGTCTTCGAAGGGTGTGTCGAGGTTCGTTCCGCCGAAATTGTCGCGCAGGCCCGGCCAGAGCCCGACCCGCTTGCCGTCACGGTAGTCGTAGAAGCCAGCGCCACCCGAGCGTCCGGGCCTGCCGTAGTCGTCGATCATCCGGTCGATGACGGCGTCTGCGGCGTGGGGCTGCCAGGTGCCGCCAGCGGCGACCGTCGCTGCGGCCGTCTCCTGCCGAATCTTGCGAGGCAGGGTGAGGGTGAGTTCGTCCATCAGCGCAAGGACCGGTGCGGGGTATCCGGCCTGGCTACTGGCCTGCTCGATCGTGGCCGCCGGAATCCCTTCGGCCAGCATCGCCACGCCCTCGTTGGTGAACGTGCCGATGACCCGGCTGGTGAAGAAGCCGCGACTGTCGTTGACGACGATGGGCGTCTTGCGTAGCCGACGTACGACGCCCAGGGCCCGCTGCAGTGTGGCCTCGTTGGTTCGCTCGCCGCGAATCACCTCGACCAGCGGCATCTTGTCCACCGGTGAGAAGAAGTGCAGCCCGATGAACTCCTCCGGCTTGCTGACACCCTCGGCGAGCATGGTGATGGGCAGGGTGGACGTGTTGGAGGCGATGAGCGCGTCCGGCGCGACCTGCTCGATCTCGGCGTACACCTTGTGCTTGAGCGCGGGATCCTCGAAGACCGCCTCGATGGCGAGGTCGACGCCAGCCAGGTCGGCCAGGTCCTCGGTCGCCTGGATCCGGGCCAGGATCGCGTCGCGCTCCTCCGGTGTGGATTTACCCCGGGCAACGGCCTTGTCGAGCAGGCCCGCCGAGTAGGCCTTGCCGCGCAGCGCCCCCTCGACGGTCACGTCCTTGAGCACGACCTGCATGCCGGCCCGGGCACACACGTAGGCGATGGCGGCACCCATCATGCCCGCGCCGATGACCGCCACCCGCTGTACCGGCGGGTGGCCCGCCCCAGTGTCCCGCGAGCCGGCGGTCTGCACGTCGAAGAAGAGCGCCTTGATCATGTTCTTGGAGATTTGACCGGTGGCCAACTCCGTGAAGTACCGCCCCTCGATGGTGAAGGCGGTGTCCAGGTCGACCTGCGCACCTTCGACGGCAGCGGCAAGAATGTTGAACGGGGCAGGATAGGGCGCACCCTTGAGCTGCTTGCGCAGAGTGGCAGGCATGGCCGGTAGCTGGACGGCGAGCGCCGGGGTGGACGGGGTTCCGCCAGGAATCTTGTAGCCCTTGCGGTCATAGGGCTGCGTCGCGTCGGGGTTCGCAGCGATCCAGGCGCGGGCGGCCTCCATCATGCCCACCTCATCGGCGGCGACCTCGTCGACCAGCCCGTGCGCGAGTGCGTCCTGTGGTCGGCGCCGCTGGCCGCGTAGCAGCCAGTTGACCAGCGCATCGGCCACGCCCAGCAGCCGGACGGTGCGCACCACGCCGCCGCAGCCGGGCAGCAGGCCGAGGGTGACCTCGGGAAAACCGATCTCGATGCCCGGGTTGTCGAGCACGATGCGGTGGTGGCACCCCAGGGCGAGCTCCAGTCCGCCACCGAGGGCTGACCCGTTGATGGCGGCGACGACCGGACGCCCGAGTGTTTCGAGCCGACGCACGGCATTCTTGAGCAGGCGCGTCTCGGCCGTGGACGCCTCGGCGTCGGCCGGCGTCAGCCGCAGCAGGCTGTCCAGGTCACCGCCGGCGAAGAACGTCTTCTTGGCCGAGGTGATGATCACGCCAGCGATCCCGTCGCGCTCGGCCTCGAGCCGATCCACCGTCGCGATGAGGCTCGCCGTGAATTCGCCGTTCATCACGTTCGCCGAACGCCCCGGGTGGTCGAGGGTCAGCAGGACGAGGCCGTCATCGCCGTACTCCCACCGAATTGTGTTGACCATTCGTGACTCCTCAGATTCGTTCAATGACGGTCGCAATGCCCATGCCGCCGCCGACGCAGAGCGTGGCGAGCCCGTAGCGACCACCGCGGCGCTCCAGCTCGTCGACGAGCGTGCCAAGGATCATGGCTCCGGTGGCGCCCAGCGGGTGCCCCATCGCGATCGCGCCGCCGTTGACGTTGACGATGTCCATGCTCAGGCCCAGGTCAGCGATAAACCGTAGGACCACGGCCGCGAACGCCTCATTGATCTCCACCAGGTCGAGGTCCTCGACGCCAAGGCCAGCCTTGGCCAGCGCCTTGCGAGCGGCCGGAGCCGGGCCGGTAAGCATGATCGTCGGATCGGCACCGCTGAGTGCGGTAGCGACGATGCGCGCCCGCGGGGTGAGACCCGCGGCCGCACCGACCGCCTCGCTGCCAATGGCCACCAACGAGGCACCGTCGACGATGCCGGACGAATTTCCTGCCGTGTGAACGTGGTTGATGCGCTCGATCCAGTGGTACTTCTGGAGCGCGACCGCGTCGAAGCCGGCCTTCTCCCCGATGCCAGCGAAGGAGGGACGGAGTGCGGCGAGACCCTCCGCGGTCGAGTCCGGCCGAATGTGCTCGTCGCGGTCGAGGACCGCCAACCCGTTGCGGTCCCGCACGGGTACGACCGAACGGTTGAAGTAGCCGTTGGCCCACGCCTTTGCCGCGCGGGCCTGCGACTGCAGCGCGTAGCCGTCGACCACGTCGCGGTCATAGCCGTCGAGGGTCGCGATAAGGTCCGCGCTGACGCCCTGCGGCACGAAGCCGGTGCGGAAGCCGGTCTCCGGATCCAGCGCCCACGCCCCGCCGTCAGACCCCATCGGCACCCGGGACATCGACTCGACGCCGCCCGCGAGCACGAGATCTTCCCAGCCCGAACGGACCTTCTGCGCGGCGATGTTCACCGCCTCCAGACCCGAGGCACAGAACCGGTTGAGCTGGACACCGGCCACTGTGTCGGGCAGACCTGCGACGAGGGCAGCCGTCTTGGCGATGTCGGCGCCCTGGTCGCCCAGCGGGCTCACCACCCCGAGCACGATGTCGTCGATCAGCGCCGGATCCAGCCCCGGCATGCGCCGCAACGTCTCCTCGATCAGACCGGCGACAAGCGAAACCGGCTTAACCCCGTGCAGCGATCCGTTCGGCTTTCCCCGGCCGCGCGGTGTGCGCAGTGCATCGTAGATGAACGCCTCGGTCGTCATGGCCAAGCTCCTCGTTGCTCACCCGAATGCGAATTCAGCCTAACTTTCGTTGAGCTCGCGGTCACTTGTCAAGGAGCCTCCGCACACGAAGCGTGCTGGCTGCCCTCAGCCTCGTCCACGCGCGGCGAATGAGAAGGCCGACGGTCGCCGCGACCTTCTCGCGAGGTGGCGCTAACGTGTAGGGGTGCGACCAGCAGCGAGCAGTGTGGGCCCGGTAGCGACGAAACGGCCAAAAGATCGCAAGGACCGCATTGCGTTGGCCGGCGCCGAACTGTTCTGCGAGCGGGGCTATCACGGGGTCTCCGTCGACGAGATCGCCGCCGTCGTCGGCATCAGCGGCCCTGCGGTGTACCGACACTTCCCAAACAAGTACGCAATCCTCGTCCACGCCACCCGGGAGGTCGTCGGCGCTCTACTCGCCGCGACCGCCGACCCGCACGCGACCAGCACCGAGGGCATCCTGGACGAACTGCTCACCGCGCTGGCCGGCGTCGCCGTAAGCAAACGGCGCGTCGCCGGGCTGTACCAGTGGGAGGGCCGCTACCTCACCCCCGAGCACCAGCGGGAGTTCGCCGCGACCCTGGCCATGCTGGTCGACCGTCTCGCCGGGCCGCTGCGCGAGCTACGGCCCGACCTGACTGCCGGCCAGGCCAAGCTGCTGGTCAATGCAGCACTCAGCGCCTTCGGCAGCGTGTCCACCCACCGTGCGGCGGCAACCGGTACCGAGCAACTGCTCACCCGGGTCGCCTGGACCCTACTGCGGGCCGACGCACCCCAGTTGCCGCCACAGCAGCGCGCGACGCCAGGCGCCACGCCGGTACGCCCGGCGTCGCGTCGTGAACTGCTACTGAGCGAGGCAATCCGCCTGTTCCACCACCACGGCTACCACGCCGTCGCCGTCGAGGACATCGGGCGCGCGGCCGGCATGCAGGCCTCCAGCGTGTACCGGTACTTCCCCAGCAAGGCCGACCTGCTCGCGGCCGCCTACTACCGCGCCACCGACCGCCTCACCGGTGCCACGACTGCGGCGATCGCCGAGGCGAGCGACCCGGCCGACGCCCTGCGCCGGGTCGTACAGGCCTATGTCGCCTATGCGTTCGGCCAGAGCGACCTCGTCGCGGTCTACCTGGCGGAAAACAACAACCTGCCCGACGAGGACCGCCACCAGCTGCGCGGGGCGCAGCGCTCGCACGTTGAGGAATGGGTGCGACTCGTCGGTACGGTGCGACCGGACCTGCCGGTCGCCGACGCCCGCGTGCTGGTGCACGCCGCACTCAACGTCATCACCGACATCGGCCGGCTCGGCCGCTTCGACCGCACCTCGGGCTACGACGCTCAGACGACCCGCCTCGCCCTCGCGGTGCTGCAGGCCTAACCATCTGGTGCTGTGATTGACTAGCGCGTATGGTCTTGTGTCCGCCCACGTCTACTCGAGCGATCCTGTGACCACCGGGCCGACTGTGGCAGCACGACCGCGCAACCGCAAGCAGACCATCGTCGAAGCGGCTGGCCAGGTGTTCAGCGAGCGCGGCTACCACGCGGCGTCCATGGAGGAGATCGCCGCCGTCGTGGGTATCAGCGCGCCAGCGCTCTACCGGCATTTCCCAAACAAGTACGCGTTGTTCGCCGCATGCGCCAACATCATGGTGGACAAGCTCGTCGCGGCTATTGACGAGTGGCCGCCCGAGGCGGCTTTGCAGGATGTGCTCCTTGCTCTCACCCAGGTCACGGTCTCGCACCGCGCGTCGGGCGGCCTCTACCGGTGGGAGGCCCGCTACCTCGAGCGCGATGACCGCCGGCTGCTTCGGACGAAGTTCGCGTACGTCGTGGGGCGGGTGACCGACATGGTGCAGCGTGAGTACCCGCTGCCCGACGAGCAACTGCGGGCCGTCGCGGCCCTCGGTGTGATCGGGTCCATCACGATGCATCACACCTCGATCGCCCAACGCCGGATCGAGGATCTGTTGCTGGCATCCGCGATGAGTGTGGTGGCAACCGATCCGGCGGCGGCCGCGGGCACCGCACGTCTGGTCGAACTCCCCGCCCAGCCCGTGCCGCGCACCCGGCGCGCGGAGATCCTGGCGGCGGCCATTCCACTGTTCGCGCGGGACGGGTTCGGGAACGTTACGAACGCACAGATCGCTCAGGCGGTGGGGCTCGCCCCATCCGCGATCTATCGCCACTACCCTGGCAAGGTCGACATCCTGGTTGCCGCCTGTCTACAGGCGGCGGGACTGCTGGCCCAGGCGGTGGACCGGAGCCTGCACCAAGCGGCCGATCCGCGTCAGGCCTTGGTCGCGCTGGCGGCGGCGTACGTGGCCTATTGTTTCGAGCACAACGCGCTCAACAGCGTCGCCGAAGCCGAGCTCGCCAGCCTTCCGGCCGACATGCGGCGCCCGCTGGTCCACGCGCAGCGTGAGCACATAGCTGTCTGGGAACAGCAGTTACGGACGGTCCGCCCGGAGCTGGACCGGCGACAGGCCCGGCTGCTGGTGCACGCGGGGTTCGGTGTAGTGGTCGAGGCCGGGCGCGCCCTGCGCTGGCAGGACGCCCCCGGCCATCGGGACGCGGTAACCGCTCTGGTCACCGGTGCCCTGACCCGGTGAGCCGGGATGCCGGCTCAGCTGCCGGCCCGGTTCCTAGTCGGAATGGTGATGGGAGTTTGGGTCGGCGAGCTGCCGTTGTTGAGGAACAGCATCGCCAGGCCGCGCACGAACCGGTCGAACATGGTGAAGGTGCCCGGCATGATCGGCGACAGCCCTTCGCGGAACCCGATGTAGGCGGGCCAACCGACCTCGATCACGCCCCGTGAGACGGGGTGGCGTGGCAGCTGCAGCCAGTCGCCGATCTCGTCGCTGAGCAGGTAGCGGGCGAACTCGCGTTGGAATCCCTTGGTGACACCCAGATCGACCGATGACGTCAGGTTCAACAGGATGTCGGCCAGATCGATGCCTTCCCGCGTCGGCGCGAGCAGCGGGGTCAGTACGTACTCCGACTGTTCCTCCGCCGCAGCCCAGGTCGCGGGGATGAACTCGTCCCGCACGCCGAGCAGGTGCAGCGCGACCTGCCACATGTGCAGGTAGGCCTCCTCTTCCGCAGTCGACATCCGAAGGCCGAAGTTACGCCACTCGCGCAGCTTCCGGCGCACGTAGGTGCCCAGGCTGTGGAAGGTGATGAGAATGTCACCGTTGCTGATGGGGATCGGGTGGTCGGTGACCGCCTGCCACGCTGGTGACTGCGGCAACAGGTGCCGCACCGCAGCGTGCGTCAGTCGCGTCTTGTGGGACGTGACCATGAAGTAGCCCGCAGGCTTGAAGGCATCGGCCGTGTTCAGGTCATAGCCGTACGTGAAGGTCTTGGCGGCACGCGCCTGCATGTCGGCGCCGCCCTCGGACCAGTAGACGTTGCGGGCTTCCCGTGGGATGACTGTACTCATGATTCCGCTGCCCAGGCCGTACAGCAGGAACAGGTACATGCTCATGCGCTTGTTGAACTGGGCGGCGCGATCCAGTTTGACCGGATCGGCCCACGACGGCAGGGCGTGGACCCTGTTGAGGTAGGCGGTGAGCTCGGCGGGCAGGCCGCTGGGCAGCGGGTCGCCGTTCTTGCTCCAGGTCTTGAACGCCTCGTTGACCGCCGGGATCTGGTTGTTGTCGAGCAGTGAGACGAGAAGCGGGTCGGTGTCGTCGTCCCAGACATCCCACGGGTCAGTGACCGTGTCGGTTCCGGCGATCGAGTTGGCGGACGACCACGCCCACGCCTTGGGAGCCTCTGTCGCAGCTACCAGACCCAGTGCGGCACCGAGGGTCAGGACGCTCCTTCTGCTGAGATTTTGCATTCGCGCTCCTACCTACGGTTCGGCCGGACATCGCCTTGAACACCGGCTTATGCCAACGAAACGAGCGGGTTTCAAGCCATCCGGTCATGTGATTTCCTATTAACATAGAGCAGCATGACTCGACCGGCAAGGGGGCGCGTTCGACACAAGGACGCATCCATCAACTTCACGCCGAAAGGCGCGGCTCAACAGCCCAAAAGGGGTGACAGGGGCCGACGGGTGTCTCCGGCATCGGGCGGCAGACGCCAGGGTGACGCGGCGCGCGCGGCCAACCAGTCGTGGGGCTACCCCTCAGCCAAAGATGAGGACGGGCTTGATCGCAGTGCCGTCAACCATGCCGGCCACGGCGTCACCGATGTTCTCGAAGTCGAAGGTGCTGATGAGCCGATCCAGCGGGAAAAGGCCGCGCTGGTAGAGGTCGACCAGTTCGGGGATGAAGCGCGCCGGGTCTACGTCACCCTCGATCACGCCGTGGACACGGATCCCCTTGCTGAGCAGGCTCATGACGTCGAATGCGACTTCGGCGCCGATGCCGACAAGGGCGAGGTCGCCCCGGGGACGCAGGGCGGTGACGGCCTGCCGGAGCATCTCCGGTCGGCTGGTGGTGTCCACGATGTGGTGTGCGCCGCCGCCGGTAAAGTCGAGCACGGTTCTGACGAGGTCATCGGCCGCTCTCGGGTTCAGGGCTGCCTTGGCGCCGAGCTCAGTGGCCAGGGCGCGTCGTGAGGCGACCGGCTCGATGACGATGACAGGGTCGCAGCCCAGAACGATCGCGGCCATCAGCGCACTGAGTCCGACCCCGCCAGCGCCGATAACAACCAGGGAGCTTCCCGGCTCCGGGCGCAGACGGTTGAATACCGTGCCCGCCCCCGTCTGCACACCGCAGCCCAACGGCGCGGCAACGACGGCCGGCAGGTCGGCAGGGACCCGGATGGTGTTGCGCTCATGGGCGAGCGCGAACGTGGCAAAGCTGGACTGACCGAAGAACATGCCGTGTACGGGGGCCCCGTCGCGAGACAGCGGGGTGGTGCCGTCACCACGGCCACCGGACGTGTTCAAAACCTGCTGGGAATGGCAATAGGCCGGGTGACCAGCCGTGCACTGCTCACACAGACCGCAGCTGTTGAAGGTCAGGCAGACGTGATCACCCGGCGCGAGACCGGTCACTTCCGCACCGACCGCCTCGACCACACCCGCCCCCTCATGGCCGAAGACCATGGGAGTACGGCGCCGGGGCCAGATCGCCTGCATGCTGAGGTCGGTGTGGCACAGGCCGGCGGCGGCGATCCTGACCAGCACCTCGTGCGGCCGTGGCGCTTCGAGATCCACGTCCTGGACGACAAACGGTCCACCCGGGGTATCGGTGACGGCTGCTCGGATCTGCATGACCAACTCCTCCGTACGACCGAACGCAGGCGATGCGCTCGAACTCAGGCGACGCGCTCGAGAACGAAGTAGAAGAAAGGTCCGTCGGCGGAGAAGTTCTTGCCGTTCATGATCCCCATGAGCGTGTCTTCGTCGACTCGCTTGAAGTGGTCGAAGACCGGTTGGCCGTCGTAGACCATCGTCGCGGTCGACTCGCCACGAAACTCGACGGTCCACAGACTGGCCTCGCCCTTGCCGAGCACGGTGTTGGAGTACAGCTCGCCCTTGTCGTTTCGGCAAATCAGCGGCTTGACGTCCTTGAGGGTGACGAAGGTCTTGCCATACCACCTCACCTGGTCCAGCTGCCCGTTGATGGGGTGACCCGTGTCGAACTCGCTGCCCTTCCACTCGCCGAGGATTGCTTCGGGGCGGACCGTCTCCAACGCGGCCCAGATCTCGTCGAGTTCGGATGCGGAAACCTGGCCATCCTGTTGACGCAGCTCAGCGAAGCGGGCCCGGGCCTTGCTCGCATCCATGATGGATTCCTCTCGCCGTACGCCGGGGTGGGTGCCCCCGCTGACAGGATAGACAGCGATCATCAGAACGCCGCAAGGCCGAAGAACCGCGGGGACAAAGATTCGGACAGGACCACCTGGTCTTGACACGAGCTGCAGCGTCGCCGAGTCTGCTTGTGAGGTGGTCACGATGGCTGGCAGCAGTCGGTACCGCTGGTTGCGTCGTATCGAGGCGCTCGATCCGGTACGCGACCATCACGAAATCTATCGGCTCTCGATCGGGTACGAGTTCCCCTTCGACTACCAGCGGGCGCTGGAGCTGGCGTTGCTCCGCACGTACTGCGTGCCGAGCATCTCCGCGCTGCTCGACGCGACCGGCGAATTCCGGCTCCGCGCGCAGCAGAGGTACGACGACACCGCGTTGCTGATGGCGGAGATGGCGGAGCACGGGTACGACTCGCCGCGCGGCAAGCAGGCGCTGCGGGTCATCAACCGGGCGCACGGCCGGTACGTGATCTCCAACGACGACATGCGCTACGTGCTGTCCACGTTCGTGTACGAGCCGATCGACTGGCTGGACCGGTTCGGCTGGCGTCGGCTGCACGTGCACGAGCGGCTGGCCGCCTTCCACTACTACCGGGCCGTCGGTGCGCGGATGGGCATCCGCGACGTGCCGGAGGACTTCGATGCGTTCTGGGACTTCAAGCGCGAGTACGAGCGCGCCACGTTCCGCTACTCCCCCACCAACCAGCGAATCGGCACCTACACGCTGGACCTGTTCGGCTCGTGGTACCCGAAACCGTTGCGCGGCGTCGCACGGATCGGCGTACTCGCGATGCTTCCCGCCGAGCTACGCACCGCCTTCGGGTTCCCGGCCGCGCCGCGCATCATGTCCGCAATGGTCAGTGGTGCATTGCGCGCTCGAGCCGCAGTGGTGCGGCTGTTGCCGCCGCGTACCAGCAGCCAGTTGACCCAGTCACCACGCAACCGCACCTACCCCGGCTACCCCAACGGATACCAGCCCACAGATCTGGGTGCGCCACCAGCGCCACCCGACCTCCACCCGATATAGCTGGCCCACCCAGTACGCTCGCCGCTGTGACTGACGCGCCAACAATCGGCAGCGATGACGAGGCACCCCGTACAGCGCTGATGGAACGGGTGCTGGCCGAGGCTGCTGAAGTGCTGATCATCGAGGCGTCCGCTGACGAACTCGACCGACCCGATGCCGCACGGACTACGGTTTCGGGCAGGGAGATTGCCGAACTGGCTCCCCTGCTGGCTGTCGTTGACGGCGGTACCGGAGATTGCTGTCGATGCATGGGATGGCCGACGATTCTCGTGTCGGATGCCGCCGGCCACGAAATCGCCCGCTGGACGCTGCATCATCAGACCCACATCAGCGGCCTCGGAAGCTGCGATGCGCAACTCCGTGACGGGCCTGGCCTGACCGACTGGCTGGCTGACCGAGGCCTGCCCGAATCGCGCGAGGTCCAGCAGATGCTGGCCCACCAAGCGGCTGAGGAAGAGGCGCGTCGCCTCCAGTGGGTAAAGGCCGCGCCGCCGGCCCTTGCCGAGGCCGCCGAGGCCGCGTCGCGCCGAGAAGCCGGCGCAGAGGAGGGTCTCGCCGACCTCGCAGCCCGGCGATACGCCGACCCCATCGAACGCATCCGAACGCTGCTGGCGTGGGCTGGCTTCCCACCTCGCCACACGACCACGATGGGTGGCACGCCGTGGTACGAACTGGCACCCCAGCGCATGCTGCTGACCGAGCCGACCGAGGCTATCTTCGACGCGTTGGCGTCGGCGACGCTGACGTCGGGCCAGCTCGACGGTGCCGCAGAGCTGTTCACATCCCTGGAGTGGGCTGGTTCGCAGCGCCCCGACATCCCCGAATCGCTGAGGTCCGTGTTGATCGCGCACGTGACGGCAACCGGGACCGAGCCAATGAAGTTCCGCATGCGCCACGGGTACGGAACCGAGCGGTCAGACTGACACAGCTGCCCCTGACATCGAGCACCGATTCCGGCTGATGGCGCAGGGACCTTGTCTGCTGTTGGTGAATGACCCCCCGCCTCAACCACGACCTGCCCCACCGTCGCTGCCTCGCCACGCGCCTCGGGTGATGCTTGGGGCACCAGGTGTGACGTACCCACGCCCGGCGGGCCCGCTGCTGATGACCATCGGGCGGTGGCGGCACCCTGGCCGCCACCGCCCGACGATGGCGACTGCTCGCCACCGCGCTGCCCGCCTCGAGCCGCTGGTCGTGGCGCCTGCATTGCCTCGTCTGAGAGGTCCTTACCTCAGTGAGCCGCGACCTTCTCCTTCTCCGGCACGGAGCTGACCCCGAGTAGCAGTTGGTGCAGTTCTGCGGAGCAGTCGGCGACCTGGTCCATGTGGGCGTTGTGCCCGAAGGATCGGGGCCGTGGGATGTCGATGTCGACGAGCTGTTGTAGCCGACCAGGCCGGGCGCTCAGCACCGCCACCCGGTCAGCCAACAGGATGGCCTCCTGGATGGAGTGGGTCACGAAAACGACGGTCGTGCCCAGGTCCATGTGGATGCGCTGCAACTCGGCCGCCAGTTCTTCCCGGGTCAGCGCGTCGAGTGCCGAGAACGGCTCGTCCATCAGCAGGACTTTTGGCCGCTGGATGAGCGCCCGGCAGAGCGAGACCCGCTGCTGCATGCCGCCGGAGAGTTCGTGAGGAAGGCGCTTGGCGAATCCGTCGAGCCCGGTCATCTCCAGCAGACGCATCGCGTGATCGCGATGCGCTGACCGCTGCCACCCGAATATCTCCACGGGCAGCAACACGTTGCTCAGAACCGTCCGCCAGGGCAGCAGCGCCGGGCGTTGGAACATCATGGCGACGTCACGGCGAGGTCGGGTCACCGGCTCGCCACCGACCCGGACGTCACCCTCGGACTGCGGGAGCAGTCCAGCAATGAGCCGCAGCAGGGTGGACTTGCCGCATCCGGAACGGCCGATCACGGCCATGAACTCGCCGTCGTGGATGTTGAGATTGATGTTTCGTAGTGCCTCGACGGTACCGGTTCGACCCTTGAACGTCCGTGACACTCCAGTAAGATTGATCATTACACTCCTATAGTTCTGCGCGCCGGTCACGATGAGATCGCTCGGGCCCACGGCACGAGGATCCGCTCAAGTGCCCCCACGAGGTAGAACAGGGCGCCGCCCATGATGGCGAGCAGGGCCAGTGCAGCGAAGGCAAGCGGCGTATCGGCGGACTGGCCGGAGCTGACAACGACCGAGCCGAGGCCCCGGTCGGGCTGGATCACCTCACCGATGATCGCGCCGACGATGGCCAGTGAGGTCGCCACCTTCAGGCCCACGAAGACCTGCGGCAGGGCCCAGCGGAGGCGGACCTTCACAAAGGTTTGCCACCATGAGGCGGCAAGCGAGCTGGCTAGCTCGCTCAGATCTTTCGGAATCGTGGTGAGGCCGGCCATGGCGGAGACCAGGATCGGGAAGAAGCAGAGCAGGACGACCATCACGATCTTGGGTTGGGTGCCGAACCCGATCCAGACCAGGAGAAGGGGCGCGAGCGCCACCTTCGGTACTGCGTTGATTCCGGCTATGAGCGGTAGGGTCATCCGTTCAACCGGCCGAAAGGCGGCTAGCACGATCGCAAGGATCAGTCCGCCAACTGCGGCAATACCGAAGCCGATGAGCGTCTCCAGGAGGGTCACCCAGGCTTCCCCGAGTAGATAGTCGGGCAGGCGGAGGAAAGCGTCGACGACATCGGGTGGGGCGGGCAGGAAGAATGGGTCGATGTTGAAGGCTATCGTGGCCAGCCACCAGAGAGCGATCGCCAGCACCGTGCCCAGCAGAGGCAGCCCGGCGTTCGACCATAAGTGTGATGACTTGGAGGTAGATTGTTCGTCAGTCAAGGTGGCTTCCTCGGTGCAGGTCATATAGGAGGGGTTCGGCGACGCAGTGCGGCGAAGTGCCCGAATCCAGCGTGACGAAACGGCACCGTTCGTGGCGGCCGTTCCGTCACGCTGGATTCGGACGGTTGCGGTCCTCGTCAGCCCTTGGAGATAAAGCTGCTGTCGACAACGTCCGCTGGGTTCAGGCCATTCGGGATCACGCCGGCACCCTGCAGGATGGCGATTGACCGCGATACCCGCGTCTCATCCATAGATCCGAGCGGAGCTCCGCCGGCCGGTGACACGTACGGGGCCATCGCCTCAATCTCACCCACGCCCGCCGCTACGGTGTAGGTCGGCTTCACCTTGTTCAGGATCGTCGCTGCCTCCTGCGGGTTCTTGACGCTGTACTCCAGTCCCTTGAGGATCGCGGAGGTGAAACGCTTGACCAGGTCCGGGTCCTGCTTGATCAGTGCCGGGGTGGTGATGATGGCGTTGCCAAAGAGGTCCCGGAGGTAGTCGCTGTACGGCAACACGACGACCTCCTTCTTCGTGGCCGTCGCCAGTGCGTTACGACTGAGCAGGAAGGTACCGAGCGCATCCACCTGACGGTTGGCCATCAGACCGTTCAGCGCGGTGGTCTGCGCGCCTTGGATCTTGACCGACGCGGGGTCAATTCCAGCCAACCTGGCATAGGCCGGGAAGAGCAGCTCGGTGACCGAGCCCGCACCGGTGGCCATCGTCTTGCCCGCGAGGTCCTTCGGCGCGCTGATACCCGTGTCCTTCGTGGTCATTACGGCAACGAGCGTCTGCTGGTGTACAGCCGCAATCGCCCGCCAGTCGGTGAACTCGCCCTTGCCCGCCTGGATTACCGCGCCGGTGAAGTCGAGCGCACCGAACTGAACCTGACCAGCCTTGAGTGCGGTCAGGTTCGGGACGTTACCCGAACCTTCCTTCACCTCCACGTCAATGCCGACCTCTTTGAAGAAGCCCTTTTCCTTTGCCACCCAGACAAAGGCATCCCGACCGACAGCACCGAAGGCCGTAATGTACGCAACCTTATCGACCTCATTGGAGTCCTTGCCATCGCCGTCTGAGCCGCTGCAGCCGCTCACGGCCACGAGGGCCGCAGCGAGAACCGCAGCTGCCAGCACTCGAGAACGCTTGATCATCATTTCTCCAGCTTTTAGAGGAGGGTTTGAGAAGCGGGCGCCAGAGGACGCCCAAGCGTGGCGGGGTAGAGACCATCACTGATCACCGGTCGTGGACTGTAGAGGATTCACGCCGCACTGTCACCGCCTAGATTTGGCCGATCTGGGCCGAGATTTGGCTGATCTGAGCCCCGACAGAGCGAACGTTCCGCTCTTTCCGCAGCTCAACGGCGTGTTGACAACCGGATCTCCGGCAACGATCCTGTCTACAAGATTGTTCAAAATCTGCAAGACAATCTTGTGCAGGACGGTGTCCGGGGGGCGGGGATGCGGCAGGGTTGCCGCGACACCAGGCAGTCCAAAGTGGGCAATCTCACTGCACGAGGTCTGGCATCCAATCAGTTCGGGCTCGGCAAGCCGTGCCCGGTGACACGGGGAATCGGTGACCGTAGCCATGGGTACTTCGCCACGACGTCCGGCAGGCACCTCTGCCGAGGAGACGTACGAGCGCCTGCGCCAGGCGATCCACAGTGGCGAACTCGTACCTAACGAACGGCTCGTCGAGGCCACATTGGCCGACAGGCTCCAGGTCACCCGTGGGGTGGTGCGCACCGCGCTGATCCGGCTCACCCAGGATGGCCTGGTCGTTCGCACCCCCAACCGCGGGGCACATGTACGGATGTTCACCGAAGCCGAGGCAGTCGAGATCCTCCAGGTGCGTGCCGCCCTGGAAGCGGTGACGGCGCGGCAGGCGGCGCTGAACGCGACCGCCCAGGAGATCGCCACAATCCGGCAGCAACTGGACCAGATGACTCTGAAGCTCAAGCAGGACGACCTGCTCGGCTATTCGGAGGGCAATGCCAAGCTACACGCGGCGATCACCGCAGCCGCCCGACACAAGACCGCAGCGCAGCTCATCGCCGGACTGCGTGCACAACTCGTCCGGTTTCAGTTCCGTACGATCCTGGTCGCCGGCCGGCCAGCCCAGTCGCTCGCGGAGCACACCGCGATCGTGGAGGCCATCGCCCGCCGCGATCCCGACGCCGCCGAAACCGCGATGCGCCAGCATCTTCTTGGCGTCGTATCCGCCCTGGACAATACCGCGACGGCGGTCCGGCACCGGTTCTGTCCCGTCGACGCAACCCACGCGGCTTGAGTCGAGCGTCACCTCACCAGCCCATCCAAGGAGCAGCATGACAAATCATCCCGTCCCATCGCCGCGCGCCCGTGCCCTGGTCACCGGGGCGTACGACACCCACGTACACATCGCACCCGACGTGATGGAACGCCGGATCGACGATCTCGACCTGGCACAACGGTTCGCCGAGGTCGGACTCGCTGGCTTCGTCCTGAAGTCACATTACGTGGCGACCGCTGAGCGCGCGGCCGTGGTCCGCAAGGTAAGGCCCGACGTGGACGTGCTCGGCGCGGTCACCCTGAACGGATCGATGGGCGGCATGAACCCGGCCGCGGTCGAGATCGCGGGCCGGCAGGGCGCGCGGATCGTCTGGATGCCCACCGTCGACTCGGGCAACCAACGCCGCAGCAGCGCCACCGACCTGCCCGGCGCCAAACCGGCGATGTGGGGAGCGCTTCAGGCCGACCTGCACGCCCAGGGCATCGTGCCGGCTGTTGTCGAGGTCATCGACGAGGAGGGCCAAGTACTCCACCAGGTGCGGCAAGTGCTGCGGGTCATGGCCCGGCACGACCTGGTGCTCGCTACCGGACACCTGAACGGCAACGAGATCCTCGCCGTCGTCCGGGCCGCGAAAGAGGAGGGCGTACGCCGAATCATCGTCACCCATCCCGAGTTCACCTCACAGCGCCTGCCCGTGCAGGAACAACGGGAGCTGGCCGAGGCAGGCGCTCTGCTGGAACGGTGCTTCACCACGGCATACACCGGAAAGGTGGCCTGGGACGACCTGTTCACCAACATCCGGCAGGTTGGCCCCGAACACTCGATCCTCTCCAGCGACCTGGGACAACCATTCAACCCGCCAGTCGAAGACGGTCTTGCGCTCTTCGCCGACCGTCTGCTGGACGCCGGCTTCAGCGAGCAGGAGATCCACACCATGGCAGTGGTCAACTCCCGGCACGTCGCGGCGGCGAAGGCGGAGGTGTCGGCATGAGTAAGCGCAGGCTGCTGGTGGTCGGGGCACACAGCGCGGACTTCGTCTGGCGGGCGGCCGGCGCGGTCGCCAAGCACACCTCCACCGGTGGGGAGGCCCTCGTGCTGGCCCTTTCTTACGGCGAACGGGGCGAGTCCGGCGAGCTTTGGAAAGACCCGAACCAGACGGTCGAAAACGTCAAGCGGATTCGGCACGCCGAGGCAGAGCAGGCCGCGATCGCCGTGGGCGCCAAGTTCGAGGCCTTCGATCTGGGCGACTACCCCCTGCGTATCGGGAATGAGGACATCGACCGGCTGGCCGAGCTGATGCGGGACTACGCCCCTCACGTGATACTCACCCACCCGGACCGGGACCCGTTCAATCCGGATCACCCGGCTGCGCACGCCGCGGTGGCGACCGCCCGGCAGCTCACCGCCGGTGCCGGTGTCGCCAGTGGCTTCAAGACCGCACCGCCATCGGAATTCCTGGTCTTCGAACCACACCAGCCCGAGCTGTGCGGCTTCACCCCCACCGTCTTCGTCGACATCACCGAGGTGATGCCGGCCAAGCAGGAGGCAATGGCCGCGATGGGTGCCCAGGGCTACCTGCGTGAGTACTACACCCAGCGGGCCGAGCAACGCGGCAACCACGCCCGTCGGGTCAGCGGCGACACCGCCATCCGACAGGCCGAGGCGTTCCAGCGGCTGATCCCGAATGTGGTCGGTGCGCTGTGAGCACCACTCCGGATAGCACCGCGATCGACCCTGACGCCCTTGCCGTGCTGGTCGCCGGCGGCGTCGCCACCGTATACGAGGCGTCCGGGCGGCTCGGCCTGATCGACGTGGAACTGTCGCAGATCGTGCCGCACACCCGAGTCGCCGGCCCGGCCCGTACGGTCCAATGCGGACAGGGCGACAACCGAGCCGTACACGAGGCCATGACGGCGCTCCGGCCAGGCGAGGTGCTGGTCCTCACCATGCCCGATCCCGCACCGGTCGCACTGGTCGGCGAACTGCTGGCAACGCAGGCCAAGGTGGCGGGCGCCGTTGGCGTGCTGATCGACGCGGCGGTCCGGGACGTGGATGAGCTGCGTGAGCTTGGCCTGCCAATCTGGGCCCGCTGGTGCCGCGTACGTGGAGCGACCAAGCAGGAGCGCGGCTCGCTCGACGTGGCAGTACGGGTAGGCGGGGCCACCATCAACCCCGGCGACATCGTGCTACTCGACGCCGACGGCGCAGTGGTCGTCGACAGGAACAGCCTCACGACGGTGGCTGCGGCGACCAAGGCCCGAATCGAGAAGGAAACGGGACTGCGAGCCCGCTTCGAGGCCGGCGAACTGAGCTACGACCTGCACGGAATGCGGGCAGCGGACGAGTCCGCCGCCCGCTGAATCAGCAGGGACGCTCACCGACGGCGACCCCCGCATCGAGCGGCACATTGTGCTCACCCCGGGAAACTGTCCGTGGATATGCCCGGGCCTCCAGACGCGTTCGTCTGGAGGCCCGGCTCGGTGCATGTGCGGAATGGTCAGTGGTGGGCGCGGACGGCCGGCTTCTGGCGGGACAGGAACGCGACCACCGGCATGCCGGCTGCGACACCCGGTCTTCCACTGGCCAGAAAGCGGGCTTTCTCGTGTGGTCAGCGAGCTTCAGGATCGGATCCGTTGCCGGGGCCGGCCGAGCAGGTCCGCGACGCCGTCCTCCCAGAACCCGCGCCAACACGCCATGTCGTGCCCGCCCTGAAACTCGCGGTACGTCACGGTGTGCGGGCTGCTCGCGAGCACCTCGCGCAGCCGCCGGTGTGGCTCCAGGAGCGTCCCCTCGAACGTGCCCACCGTGAGGAACAGGTGCACAGGAGCTGCCGTCGCGGCGCGGTCGCGCATGTCGTACTGCCACAGCGACGCCGACTGGCTGAGCGCGCACCCCACCACCTCCGGATGGTCGAACGCCGTCTTCAGCGCCGTCAGTCCGCCCAGGCTCTCCCCCGTCACCACGACGTCGCGCGGATCGGCGCTCACTGGGATCCGATCGCGCAGCCACGGCAGCAGACTCGTGGCTATCTCGTCACTCATGGTGCCGTCGATGCTGAGGTCGGACATCCGCCGCGGCGAGGTGGCACCGGTCGCCACCATCGCGACGAACGGTGCGCGGATCGTTCCCGTCGCACCGAGCCGGTCGGCGGCGGCCGCCGCGTAACCGGAGGCCTGCCACACCTCCCCATCGAGCGCGACGACCAGCGGCCGGGGCGTGCCGTCGTCGTCGATCGGCGGGGACAGCCACACGGTACGACCGGAGGGCGCGACCAGACGCTGGGTACGGGGAGACGGTCCGGCTACGGGAACCGCCTGTCTCGGCGCGGCGTCGAGCGCCACCACGGACGCGATCGTGTCGACGTGGGTACGGGTACTCGCCGGGTTGCGGGGATCGACGACGCCCTGCTCGCGGATGGTGCGCATCGCCCACTGGGGTTGCTGCTCATGCAGCGCGCGGTCCCCCGCCGCATCGGTCTCGAGCATCGTGTACGACCCACGCCAGTCGGCGGGGAGCCGGAAGGTGGCGTGCCATATGTCGGTGCCGGGCACCCGCTCCAACCGGCTGTCGTCGAGGTCGTGCGTCACCCGGTTGATGGTCACGTAGACGGCGACCGCATCGGCGGAACGCCACAGGAACGTCACCCGACGCTCGCCGTCGCCAGCCTCCTCGACCATGGGCGTGCGCCGCCCGATGGTCTCCCAGAACTCGGCCGTCGAGTTGCCCGTCACCAGCCGGGTGACGAGCCGGCTCGTCGTACGACGCGACGGCGGTCTCGGCGGCGCGGGCGGCATCGGATGCGGCGCGGGCGGCATGGGACGTATCGCGGGCGGCATCGGGTGCATCAGCTCTCCTCCGCCAGGTGCATACGCAGCGTCGTACCGCGATATGCGGTGCGGAACCGTCCGGCGGCCGCGAGGGCGGGGACCACCTCCGACGTGAACAGGTGCAGCGAACCCCACCACGCCGCAGGCAGGGCGATCACGCCGTCGATCGCGCCAGCGTCGGCGCGACGGAGGATCTCGTCCACGGCGTCCTGCGGGGTGCCGACGATCGTCCAGTGCTGGACATGCGTCGGCGACGTACCCGGCTGGTTTTCGTTCGCCAGTTCCTCGGCCTGTGCGCGTGTCGGCGCGAGGCACAGCGAGACACCGGGCAACACCAGCGGGGCGCGCTCCCGTCCGGCGGTCTGCGCCCCGGCGTGCAGCCGCCCACGTAGGGCGATACCGTCCGACGCCTCGGCCGTCATGGCGAACACGGCGTCGGCGTAGCGTGCCGCGAACTCCACCGATGCCGGCGAGCCGCCTGCGTGCAGCATCGGCAGTGGCTCGTCCGAGAGTGCCGGTACGCCGAGCGGACCGGCCGATGCGTACCGTCCGCGCGGTGGCACCGGCGACAGTGCCGCCGGATCGGCGAACACGCCCGTCTCCCGGTCGTGGCGCAGCGCCCGCGCGGGAAACGACTGCCGCAGGCCCTCGACGACGGTCACGAAGTCGACCGCGTTCGCGTACCGGTCCTCCGGCGCGTCCCGGTCGGCGAAGTTCTCGCTGCCGCCGAGCGAGGTCACGACGTTCCACCCCGCTCGTCCCGCGCTCAGCCGATCCAGCGACTGTAGTTGTCGGGCGGTGGTGAACGGGTGCGCGAAGGTCGACGACACGGTGGGTACCAACCCGATCCGCGTCGTCTCGCGCACGAGCGCGGTCATGAGCATCGTCGAGTCCAGCGCGCTGAACCCCAGGCCGTGCTCCACCGATGCCGGATCGAGCGTGAGGGCGTCCGGCTTGAACAGGAAGTCCAGGTGCGCCGCTTCCGCCGCCCGGGCGGCTTCGACGAAGAAGTCGGCGGTGAACAGGTCTTCGACCCGGCTGTCCGGCCGCCGCCACGCGTGGCCGCGCAACCAGGTTGGCGACAACGACAGGCCGATGTGCAGCAGGGTCATGCGTCCCCGTCCCGGGCGGTGATCGGGATGATCAGGGGCGTGCCGAAGACCGGGTCGGTGATGATGCGCGCCTCCAGCCGGAACACGTCGCGCAGCAACTCCTCGGTGAACACCTCGCTCGGGGTGCCGGTAGCCGCCACCGCTCCGTCGCGCATCACGATGAGGTGGTCGGCGAAGCGCGCCGCCTGGTTCAGGTCGTGCAGCACCAGCACCAGGGTGCGGCCCTCCTCGCGGTTGAGCCGCCGACACAGCTCAAGCACCTCGAGTTGGTGCGAGATGTCCAGGTAGGTGGTGGGCTCGTCCAGGAGCATCACCGGGGTGTCCTGGGCGAGCAGCATCGCGATCCACACCCGCTGCCGTTGACCGCCCGAGAGTTCCTCGACGGTGCGGTCCGCCAGCTCCGTCACCCCCGTGGCCGCCATCGCCCGTTTCACCGCAGCCTCGTCGTCCTGGCTCCACTGCTGCAGCATCCGCTGGTGCGGGAACCGGCCGCGTCCCACAAGGTCGGCGACGGTGATGCCGAACGGCGCAACGGACGACTGTGGCAGCAGCCCGAGTCGGCGGGCCAGTTCCTTCGGCGCCAGGCGCTGTACGTCCTGGCCGTGCAGCAGGACCTTCCCGGAGCTGGGACGCAGTAGCCGCGCGAGCGCGCGCAGCAGCGTGGACTTGCCGCACGCGTTCGGGCCGAGGATCACGGTGACTGCGCCGTCCGGGATCGGCACGTCGAGGTCGTGCGCGACCTGACGCGACTCGTACGCGAGCGTCAGGTGGGACGCTTCGAGGGCGGGAGCAGACGTCATGGCTTCCTTCACGGGTCAGACCTGCTTGGAGCGGGTCAGCATCCAGATGAGGTAGAGGCCGCCGATGATGCCGGTCATCCGGCCGATCGGGACGGCAGCGGTGATGGGCAGCATGCGCGTGACCACGTCGGCAAGCACCAGCAGGCACGCCCCCATCGCGGCGGCGCTGAGCACCGGCATGGTGCGCCCCCGGGTGAGTCGCACCACGAGCTGGGGCGCGGCCAGCGCGATGAACGAGATCGGCCCGGCCGCTGCGGTCGCGAGTCCGGTGAGGGCCACCGCGGCGAGCATCAGCAGTAGCCGGGTGCGCTCCACCCGTACGCCGAGTTGCTGCGCGATGTCGTCGCCCATCTCCATGAGTGACGCCCGGCGGGCGAGCGGCACCACCAGCGGCACGAGTACGAGCGTGCCGACCGCGACTGGCAGCGCGTGCGTCCAGGTGCGCGCATCGAGCGACCCGGACCGCCACAGGTTGGCCGAGATCGCCTGGTCCAGGTCGCCGACCACGAGCAGCAGGTCGTTCACCGCGGCAAGCACGGCACTCACGCCGATGCCCACCAGGATCAGCCGGTAGCCGCCGGTGACGCCGCCCTTGCGGGAGAGCAGGTACACGACCGCCGCGGTGAGCAGGCCACCCGATACCGCACCCAACGCCACCTGTACGGCTTCGGCGTCGAACACCACGATCTGCACGATCGCCCCGGTGGCGGCACCGGTGGTGAAGCCGATGACGTCGGGCGAACCGAGCGCGTTACGCGAGACCGATTGGAAGATCGCGCCGGCAACGCCCAGTGCCGCCCCGGCGAAGATCGCGGTAACCACGCGCGGCAGCCGCAGGTTCTGCACGATCCGGTCATACTGCGGGTTGCCGGAGGTGCCGAACATCGCGGCAGCCACCTCGCTGAACGACAGGCGCAGCGTGCCGACCGTCATCGCCACGACTCCCAGGGCCACGGTGGCCAGCAGCAGGACCACGGTGACCGTCACCAGCCGTGGTGAGATCACCAGTGAGAGCTTGCCCGCCCGCCAGATCTGCCGCTCGCGGGCGCGTCGACGCTGCGTCTTCACAGTTGCACCATCCGACGTCGACGCACCAGCAGGACGAAGAACGGTCCGCCCAGGATCGCGACCATGATCCCCACGCTGACTTCGCCGTTCTGCGGGATGATGCGGCCGAGGGCGTCGGCCACGACGATGAGCACGGCGGCGATCAGGCCCGCGTACGGCAGCACCCAGCGATGGTCGACGCCGACCAGGAGTCGCGCGAGGTGCGGCGCGGCCAGGCCCAGGAACGTGATCGGCCCGGCTGCTGCCGTGGCGGCACCGGCGAGCACGATGACGACCACTCCCGCCAGCGCCCACACCCGGTTGGGGTTTGCGCCCAGCGATCGACTGAGGTCCTCGCCGAGCATCGCCGAGTCGAGCGGACGGGCGAGCACAAAGGCGGAGGCGAGCCCGACTGCGGCGAGTACGCCGACGGCGACGAGCACGTCGGTGCCGCGGCCGGCGAGCGAGCCGACCATCCAGTGCCGGTAGCGGTCGAACACCTGCTCGTCGCTGTTGACCAGCAGGATCTGGGTGAGCGCCATCAGGACGACGGTGAGTGCTGCCCCGGCGAGCACCAACCGCACCGGGTTGGTGCCGGCGCGTACGCCGCCGAGCAGGTAGACGACGGCTCCGGCGAGCCCCGCACCGATGATGCCGAGCCACATGTAGCCGGACGGGTTGGTGATGCCGAAGAAAGCGATGCCGGCGGCGATGGTGGCCATCGCCCCGGCGTTGACGCCCAGCAGGCCCGGTTCGGCGAGCGGGTTCCGGGTGAGGGCCTGCATGATCGTGCCGGCGACGCCCAGGCTGATACCGACCACGACGCCCAGCAGGGCGCGTGGGATGCGCTGATGGACGACGAGCAGGTGCTCCGAGTTCGTCGGGTCGAACGCGAAGACGGCCTGCCAGGTGGTGGCAAGCGAGATGTCCCGGGTGCCGACGGCCATGCTGACGAAGACGCCGATCACGAGTACGACCGTCAGCACAACCAGTCCGGCGCTGCGGTGCCGCAGGCGCGGGGTGGGGGTGGCTCTCATGCAGTGGGGGTGGCTTTCCTGAAGATGACGGGGTGTGGGCGTTGCCGCCCCCACCTCGTTGAACCGTTACTCGGCGAAGTTCGCCATGATTCCGATCGACTTCGCCGCGATGCCGATCTACTTGGCGAAGTTCGCCACGATGCCGTCGACGATCTCCGTCGCGCTGTACTTGTCCATGCGGAACGAGTTCAGCCCGAGACCGTACACCTGGCTCTTCTTCACGGACGGAAGGTTCGCCAGCACCGCGTCCTTGGCGAACGCCTGCGCGCCCGCGTTGTCCTTGCTGAGGATGAGGGTGGTGTCGGCGGTG
Organism: Micromonospora sp. NPDC003197; assembly: GCF_053590565.1. Classification (NCBI taxonomy): domain Bacteria; kingdom Bacillati; phylum Actinomycetota; class Actinomycetes; order Micromonosporales; family Micromonosporaceae; genus Micromonospora; species Micromonospora sp. NPDC003197. The sequence goes on from NZ_JBSFTE010000015.1 coordinate 154,524, forward strand.
AGCTTGGTGAGGTTCTCGTACGCGGTGAACACGAAGTCCTCGCGCAGCTTGGCCTGCGTGTGCCACGCGGTGTTCGGGTCCTCGACGGTGAAGCCGAGGTCCTTGAGCAGGCGTCCCTGGGCGGAACCGGCACGGGCGATGGGGTTGTCCTCACCGGCACCGTTGTACGAGACGACGTTCACGCTGCCGGCGGGGACGGCGATCTTCGCTGCGGCGGTGCGGACGTACTCGTCGAACGCGGTGACCGTCTGCTTGGCCTCCGCCTCCCGGCCGGTGGCCTCGCCCAGCTTCGCGGCAAGCTCCTGCCAGGTCTGCCCGCCGTAGTCGACGACGATGGTCGGAGCGATCGCCCGCAGCTCGCCGAGCTGGTCGGTCACCGAGTCGGCCCCGCTGGAGGAGACGACGATCAGGTCGGGCTTGTGGGCGTACACGGCCTCCAGCTCGACCTTGCCTGCCGGCCACAGGTTCGCGACCTTACGCTCCGTGGCAACGTTGGCCCACTGTGCGAAGAACTTGCCGTTGCCTGCGGAACCCGACGCGACCACCGGGGCGTCGAAGGCGAGCAGGGTGCCCGACACCGACACCGAGGTGGAGACGATGGCCTCCGGCTTCTTGGTGATCTCGGTGGTGGTGCCGTCGGCGTTCTGGAAGGTGCGCGGCCAGCCCGCCGAGTCTGCCGCAGTGGTGTCCTGCGCGGCCGTGGTGTCAGAGGAGTCGGAGCAGCCGACCATCGTCAGGGCGCCAATGGCGGCGACGGCGATGCCAGCAAGCGCACGGGTACGCGCGGAAAGGGTGTGAGACATAACAATCCTTGTCAATCGGAACAGAATGCCCGCTCCGCCAGATACTAAGGTAAGGCTAACCTGGGGTCGAGAACGCCCTGGCAGCAGCCCTCCCGCACGCGGATTTCACGCTCGTACGGAGCGGCACGCACCCGACCACGAGGCCCCTGGCGCAAGGCGTCTCCAGCAATGTCCGCTGATGGATTCCAGCGGCTGGCCGATAGGTTCCAGCGGCTGGAATGCGCGGGATGACGCGGCCACTACCCGCAAGGGGTCGGCCGGAATCCATCGGTCACCGATGGTGGGTCAGCCCATGTCTACGCCGTACGCCTCCTCGCGCACGTCGAGGTCAGGGTGGGAGCGCAGCAGAAGCAGCAGGTCACGCCACGGCGCCGACCAGCCGAACGTCGCGCCGGGCCGGACCAGCGCCACCGCGAACAGCCCGCCGGCGACATCACCTCGCCCGATCAACCGGACGATGCTGTCGTGCAGGATCGCCGGATCGATCAATTCCGGCAGCTCGCGCAGTCGGCCGCCGACGCGTTCGGCAGTCCGGACCGCGAGGACCGGACGCTTCGCGCAGAGGTCGGCGATCTCGTCGAGGTTGTCCAGCCGTCCCAGGCCAACCAACATCGCTGCGGCAGTGCCGGTATACCCGAACTGGTCCGCGAGCCAGCGAGCTGCGGCAACCAGCCCTGACCGGTCGGCCCCCGCCGGGCTGATCCTCGACCAGAGGACCACGGCCTGCGCGATTGCCGAGATGCGTCGCCGAGCCGGGCGATCCGCACCCGCGTCCCCCGGCCGATCGTCGGCCGTGTCCCGTTCAACGAGACGGGCAAACGCGCTACTTGTTCCGGCGTCGCCCAGGGCATGCAGCAACCGGGCAATCTCCATCGCCTGACACGGCTCGTCGAGGTCGGTGAGCCGGTCCACGATCAGCTCGGTGACGCCAGTGGCCCAGTGCGACCAGTTCGTCAACTGGGTGAACGCGGCGCGGCGGACCTCCCGGTCGGCGACACGGCAGGCGGCGACAATCAGTGCGGCATACCGGGGACGGTGGCGTTCAGGCACCAGGTATGGGTCGGCGGCCAGCACCGCGCGACGTTCCTCCCGGCTTCCGCCGCCGGCCACCTCAACGATCGTCCAACTCGCCTCGGAGTCGAGCCGCTGTCGGGCGGCGGCGACGATCGCCGCGCGCACGTCCCGGTGGGTCTCCGGCCTCTGGTACGTCTCAAGCAGCCCCGCCATCGCCTGCACCGGGCCGTACCGGGCGAGCAGCCGGACTGCCGCCTTACGGCTGGTGACCTTGGCGGGACCGAGCAACACCCCACTGAGCAGTGCGGGCAGCCGAGCCGGTGGGACGTATCGGGCGGCCCGACCGGCGGCGTAGAGGGCGACCCGGGCCCGGTCGCCGCCGGCGTACTCCAGTAGCACGGGCAGCGCCTCGTCCGGCCGGTCGGCCCAGACGAGCGCGCCGAGCGCCGCCTCGGCGATCACCACCTCGGCCGCGTCGAGGTGACGCCGCACCACCGCACCACCGATGCCGGGCATCCGCGCGGTGGCGCGGATCGCCGCAGCCCGCTCCCACACCGGCGCGCGGCCGTCCGCAATGACCAATTCCTGCAGCGCTGCGTACGCCGCGTGCTGCCGAGGCAGCCACCGCTCGGGGTGTCGCGGCGGTCCCGGCATCCAGCGCTGCCCCGCCTCAATGAACCGGCCCTGCACCTGCTGATCGAACACCCGGTCGAGCAGGTCGGTGCGAGCCGAGCAGATCGTTTTCCATACCACCGGAATCCTCGTGGTGGTCGGGTCGATCGCGAGCACCTCGGCGACCCGGTCACTGCGGCTGCGCGGATCCTCGAGCCACAGTTGGATCGCCTCCCCGGCCACCCCGACCGAGGTACGCGGACCGATCGCCCGACGCAACATCTCCTGCAGTTCCGGCACCCGCCAGGCCCGCCGCCCCAGCGCGCAGGTGAGCGCGAACAGCGGACCATACTGGCCTCGGGCAGCGGCATTTCTCACCCAGTCGTGCAGCCGCCGGACGACCATCGTCTCCTGTCCACGGCGAAGCACCTGGTCGAAGCGACGCAACAGTGGCACGCGGGCGCTGCTGCCCATCAGGTCGATCGTGAGCAACGCCCACTCACACAGCTCGGGTACGTCGACGTGGTGCTGCAGGGTGTCGGCGGCAAGCACGCTCAGGGCTGCCGAGGTGGCGGTGGAGGCGTCGCGCGCCTCGACAGCGTCGGTGGTCAACTGGGTCAGGCCGGCGGCCGTGCCGGGGGTGAGCAGTCGAGCGACCTTGGCAAGGGCGGTGAGCGCGGCGGCACGTACCGGGTCCTGCTCGTTGCGCAGCCGGCCGAGCCGGGACACCACCTCGGCCACCACCTGCGGGTCCCGCGAGCGACGGGCGGCGTCCACCAACAGCACGTACGCCTGCGCCCGCTCGTCGGCATCGCCGGAGCGCAGCGCCACATCCAGCGCGCCAGACGCTTCCGGCCAGGCCAGATAGGCGCTCCAGGCCAACACCTGCCCCTCCCGCTCCCGGATCTTCGCCAGGCCCAGCACCCGGGTCGCCTCCCGGATACGTACCGTGGCCGGTAGTACCTCCATGACCTGGTGGGCCGGCACCCGCAGGGCCGTCTCCACCTCGCCCAGCGCCCGGTCGTACAGGTCGCCCCGGCGGGACGGCGCAATCGCATCGAGGAGTGCCGCCAACGCCGAAGATTGGTCACGTACCCGGCGAGCGAGTGGGGCGAGCTGGTCGACGGGGAGTACGGCAAGGCGGCGCAGCAGCGCCGACGGCAACGAAGTGCGCTGCAGCCAGGCCGCGCGGCTGGGCGCACTGAGCAGACCGACGACGCGGCCGGGGTCGTACGCGGCGAGGACACCGTAGGCGGTGAGGTTGCCCGGCAACCGCTTCTCCGGCGCGTACCGCTCCAGCAGTTCGAGCGCGCGGGCCGGGTCGCACCGCAGGACCGCCCGGGCCACGTCGACCCAGATCCGGTCGCGAAGCTCCGGCGTGGCCTGGGCCAGCCGTGCACCTGCGCGGTCGAGCACCAGCCCGGGATGCCGGTTGACCAGCCTCTCAAGATTGAGGGCGTGCTCCAGCTCAGGCAGCAGGGCGTGGATGATAGCCGGGCTACAGGCGGGCAGCAGGGCAGCTGCCTCCTCGTCGCCGTAGTGCGACCGGATCTCGGGTAGCAGTGCGTCCGCGGTCTCCGGCGCGTTCAGCCGACGCAGCGTACGGTAGATCCGCCGCCGCTCCATTGCGGACAACTCCAGGCTGCTCGGGATGGGATTGCCGGTACGCAGCGCCGCGTGGAGGGCAACGGCCCGAATCGACGGATACGGGTCCCGGGTGGCGGCCTCGATGCCGTCCGTGTCCCGGGTTGCCATGGCGGCGACCAGGGCGAGATGCCGTTCGTAGCTGCCTCGGCTGCGCAGGTCGGCGTAGACCTCTGCGCGGTCTGGCGCAGTCCGCGCCCACTCGACGAGGAGCTTCATCCGTTGCCGGTACGACAACGGATCGAGCGACACGAGCAGGTTTCGGGTGGCAGCGAGCACGGCGATCATTGTGCCCACCCGGCCACTGCGGCGATACCCCATATCGCACCACGGCTGACCAATCCCAAAGGAACGCCGAGAGCAGCAACCTTTGCCCGCTCACCGATCAGGTGCTGGGCGGGGAACCGCGTCTGGCCGGCTACCCGCAGTTCCGAAGGTCAGCTGGAAGTCACGCAATGCCAACGTGATCATCGGGCGGCGATGGGCCAGTCGTCCCATCGGTCCGCCCGGCTCGATCGTCCATCGCGCGGTGGCCGTCGTCAGCCCCGCTCTGCCTCGGACCGGAGTGCTGCGAGCGTCCGAGCCGAGCAGTTGCGTCACGGTGAATCGGAACGGCCAGCGCCCGGGGAGCCGCATTCCTCGCTGAACTCGACCCCGGGCGATCATGCGTGACGCCGTATGGGCCGCTGCCTCGATCACGTCATGACCGGTAGGCACCGTTTCTGCAGTGATCTCCAGGTCGGCCATCTCCTTGGGGATGCCCCACAGCTCGCGCCCACCGTCACGGGAGGTTGGGCTGTCCACCCAGATGTCAGTGATGGTCACCCCCGGCCGGGCCTTGGCCCGGACCAGCACCGCGGTAAGCAGTTCGCGGTAGTGCAGCACCCCGCCGGGTTGATACTCGACCCAGGCAGTGCCGACCAGTCCCCGGCCGCCGAGCGCGATCGGACGTACGACGTGCGCCAGACCTTCGGGAAGTGGCGGCAGCTCGGATCGGGGGATCAGCCAAACTGACAGGTACATCTGGCCGCGCAGGTCCCACGGCTCCGGCGGGTACGCCACGGTCTCCCCCTGTTGGTTTAACACCCGACATTGCATGGCTGGCCCAGGCAGCGCAAGGTCGATGCGACCTAATCTCGTACGACCCGGAACGTCTCCAGTTTCGGGTCCGAGGCGTCCGGGACCATCATCCCAGTTTCCAGGGGAACATCATCACTGCAACTACCATCAACAGCTCACGAAACTTCGGCACGGGCTGGAGCCAAGAGGCCAGGAGAAATCGATTCCCTGCCGTATAGGATCTCCGGCTAACCACTCTCGGATGATGACCCGCAGCGGATTGTGATGCTCTCGCGGTCACTCTCGGGGGCCGGCGTGACCTGCACGCAAGACACCGATAGGGGACGGCTACATGACGACCATCTATGACGTGGCTCGGATGGCCCAGGTCTCGGCGTCAACGGTGTCGAGGGTGCTCAACGGGCACTCGTCGGTCGATCCGGGCCTGGCAGTCCGGGTACGCCAAGCGGTGCTCGACCTCGACTACCGCCCCAATGCGGTGGCCCGCAGCCTGCGTCGGCAGCGCACCAGCCTCTGGGCGGTGATCATCTCTGACATCGGCAATCCGTTCTTCACCTCACTGGTGCGCGGCATTGAGGACGTGGCACAGGAGGCGGGCTTCTCAGTCGTCCTCTGCAACGGTGACGAAGATCCCGACAAGGAGAGCCGCTACGTGACCGCTGCCTTGGCCGAACGGATGGCCGGCGTCATCATCTCGCCGTCGGGACGTCCCGGCCTGATCAACCGGCTCACCGAGTCCGGAATGCCGGTCGTGGCCATCGACCGGCAGCCGCAGGGCGTATCCGTCGACACCGTGCTCGTGGACAACCTCGACGGGGCCGAAACGGCCACCGCCCACCTGATCGAAAGCGGATACCACCGGATCGCCTGCATCACCGGGCCGCGTCGGATCTCCACCGCCATACAGCGGCTACGCGGCTACCAGCAGGCGCTACGCGCAGCTGGTCGGGCCGTGATGGAGGACCTGATCCGGTACGCCGACTTCCGGGAAGACGGCGGCTACCAGGCCATGGCGTCCCTGTTGAGTGCAGCCGAGCCGCCGGACGCCGTCTTCGTCGCCAACAACCTGATGACGGTGGGCGCGATACGGTGCATGGTCGACAGCGGCGTCAAGGTTCCCGACGAGTGCGGGGTGGTCGGGTTCGACGACATCCCCTGGGCTCATCTCGTGCGGCCCTCGCTGAGCACCGTCGCGCAACCCACGTACGACTTGGGACGGGCTGCGGCATCGCTGCTCACCGAGCGGATCGCCAACCCCGGAAAGGCACCATCGACCGTCACCCTCCGAACAGCCCTTCAGGTCCGGGAGAGTTCGGTCCGGACCGCACCCTAGCGGGGCGGCAGCTCACGGATGGCCGCAACGGGCCCGCCCGGACCCGGGAAGCCGGGGTCGACACGTACCCCGGGATCACAGCGTGACGTCACCGCACAGGTGCACCCGTACCCCGAGGGCGTCAAGCATCGCGGCTTTCACCCGCAGGGCCCGGTCGGCGGCAGCGGCATCGGTGGCGTAGACCACGTTGATGTGGTTGGCCTTGTGCCGGGCCATCAGCTGGTCCCGGCCGACCCCATGCAACACGGCATGCATGATCGGCCACTGTGGGGTGGTCGCCTGGAGTCGGCGCTCGGTTTCGGCGGCCGGCAGCTCTACCGCGCTGCCCCGGCCCAGGTCGACGTGCAGCTCGCTGCCCATGATGAAGATCCGTGACCAGACGAGCTCTCCCGGCCTTGAGACACCGCTCAGGGTGCCCCCACCCAGCGGGAAGTACATCGGCGGCTGCCGCATGCTGTATGACCGTTCGTAGCCGCCGTTATGGGATGCGGGGACCGATCCGGAGATCTCGAAGACCCAGACGAAGTCCGGCCCGTACTGTTTCCCCCAGCGGATGTCGTGCAGGGTCGTGGCCGGGTCCATCCCCATCGCGGTCCAGATCCGGTTGGTGACCAGTGAGTCCACCGCGACTGCCTCGTCGACCTCGTTGAAGTGCGGTAGGGGGCGGCCCGAATAGAGTTCACGTGCCCCATCCCGGCTGCTGACCGGCGGCCGGGACACGTTGTTCAACAGTCCTTCGGCCAGGTCGCTCGCCGGCACCGTGTCCTTGAGCCCCTGCTGGTACTGGATACCGACGGCGTCCAGGCCGAAATCGTCGGCGATGCGCAGCGTGGCGATGTACATCTTGAACTGGCTGAGCAGCTGCGCGTCGGTCAGCTCGGTCGCCTCATCGGTGCCGGTGTGGAAGGTCATCCCGGCGACGTCCAGCCAGGTCCGCACCGCATACGCCTCCTCGTCGGAGACCCGGGCCATCTCCGCGACCAGTGTGCTCTGCGACAGCCGCTCCTTGAAGATGCCGAGCGGATTGAGCAGCTCGTCGTCGATGATCGCGTTGTACATGCCCATGCAACCCTCGTCGAAGACGCCGATGACGGCCCGTTCGCGGACGAGTTGGCGGGCCAGCGCCACGCCGAGTTCGACCTCGCGATCGGACGGCAGCGTTGGCAGGTCCCGTACGTGGCTCTCGTCGTGGCTCACCTCGCCGGTCTCCAGCCAGGCCTTCAGTCCATTGCGTGACCACTCGTCGGTGAAGTCCTCACTCCACAGTGTCGAGTAGCGCACTCCCGCCTTGGTGAGGCTGCCGGCCAGGTTCAGCAGGCCGACCAGTCCGGGAAACTGCCCGCTCCAGTTCGCCACGAGCAGGATCGGCCCACGGTGGGCACGCAGCCCGGCCAGTACGTGGTGGCTGTACTGCCACACTGCCTCCACGACGATGAGTGGTACGTCGACCGGGATCCGCTGAAAGATCTCGATGCCGGCGCGCTGGCTGTCGATGAAACCGTGCCCGGTGACGGCGTCCACCGGATGGGCTCGCTGGGTGTGCCACCCCAGGGCGGTGACCGCAGCGGCGAGGTCCGTCTCCAGGCGTTGCTGGGTCGGCCAACCGGTGACGTTCGCGCTCAGCCGCAGATCGCCGCTGGCGACCGTGTAGACCGTCTGTGGGGTGGCGGCCGGCGGGTCGACCAGCACCGGCATGGTGTAGTTGCTCACGGGTTGACTTCCTCCACTGGCTTGTCGGTTTCTGGCGGGGTCGCAAGGCGCGCCTGGCGGGCGGCCAACGCGTGGGCGACGGACTTCGAGCCGTCGTAGAGCTGCCGGTACAGCCGGTACAGCTCGTCGTAGTCGGCGGCGAGCGCCGGGCACGGCTCGCGGACCTCCCGGATCGGGTTCCACCGGTGGATGTCGACCCGCTCCACCGCGCCTGCGGCGAGAACTGCGGCCCCATAGCTGGCGCCGATGGTGACCGACGGGATGTGCTGCTCACGGCCGGTGATGTCCGAGACGATCTGGGTCCAGAGGCTGCCCTGGGTGCCGCCGCCCACCGCCACGACGCGTCGGATGTCACCACCGGCCGCCTCGATCGTCTCGATGTTGTGGCGGACCCCGAGCCCGGTTGCCTCCAGGGCGGCCCGGTAGATGTCGCCACGTCCGTGGGAGAGCGTCAGGCCGGCGATGACGCCACGGGCGTCCGGATCGAGGATGGGTGTCCGCTCACCCGCGAAGAACGGCAGCATGAGCAGTCCCCGCGCGCCCGGCCCGGACCGCTCGGCGAGGCGAAGGAGTTCGGGGTAGTCGGCGGCGTCGAACAGTTCCCGCAGCCAACCGGTGATCGCTCCGGAGGTCGCCATGCCGCCGGCCAGGTTGCGGGTGCCCGGCAGCGCGCCAACCGTGCCCCACAGCGACGGGCTGGTCAGCCGCTGCGGCACCGTGTGCACCAGGAACATGGTCGTGCCGTACATGAGCATCAGATCGCCGACGCCCTGGGCACCCACGCTGACCGCCTCCGACCAGGCGTCGATGGTGCCGGTGACGACCGGGATACCCGGCGGCAGCCCGGTTGTCGCGGCGGCTGCGGCGGTGACCCGTCCGGCCTCGTCACCGGGCCACCGCAGCTCGGGCAGGTCCAGCCTTGGAGCGATCTCCTCGGCCCAGGGCCGGTACCAGCCCTGGGCCGTACTGTCGTACAGCGGGGTGCACTGGCTGGCCGAGTGCTGGTCGAGCAGGTAACGGCCGGTCAACTGGAAGACCAGCCAGGAACTCGGCATGAACAACCGCCGGGCCCGGATGAACAACTCCGGCTCGGCCTCGGCAACCCACGCGACCTTCGCACCGGCCGCCTGGGTCGACAGTGTCGAACCGCACCGGCGCAGGATCTCGTCCGCGCCGAACCGCTCGGTGAGCCGGGTGATCTGGGGCGTGGACCGAGTGTCCACGCCGTACAGGATGGCCGGCCGCAGCGGCGTACCGTTAGCGTCGGTGAGCAGCACGCACGGCCCCATCCCGCTCACCCCCACCGACACCACCTGGGCGTCACCGGGCGCGAGCAGATCCCGGGTGAGGGCAACGAACTCCTCCCACCAGATCCGACCGTCCATCTCCACCCAGCCGGGTCGCGGCCGGTCCACCCGGTGCTCCCGGACGCGGGAACGCAGTACCCGTCCGGACAGGTCGACGAGCACACCCTTGCTGCTGGATGTGCCAATGTCGACCCCAAGCACCGCAGCCACCGTCATGCCAGTTCTCCCCCGATCTCCAGGTCCGGGTTGCGGCCGTCCGGCCACGCCGGTCAGTGGTCAGGCGGTGCCGCCGAGCCTCGTGTACGTCTCGGTCGCGTTCTCCTTGGTGATGCGCATCGTGTCGAGCGTGGTGGTACGCGGGACGTCCCGCTCGCAGTCGATGAGGATTCTGCGGGCCAGGTCGACGGCCTCCCGGCCGCCCGTGGCGTACTGGAAGGTCGCCGCGAGCCGGCCCTGTTCGACGGCCTTGATGCCGCCCGACGGCACCGGCAGCGCGTCGATGCCGGTGAACCTCACCTTCGTGTGCAGCCCGACCGCCTTCGCGGCCAGGTACGCGCCCTCGGCCATCGGGTCGTTGTGGGCGTAGACGGCGGCCGCGTCCGGGTGGGCCTTGAGCAGCGCGTCGGCCACCGACTGCCCCTTCTCCCGCAGCCAATCCCCGGGCTGGGAGGCGACGACGTCGATCTTCGGGTTGGCCGCGATGCCCGCCCGGAACCCCTGGGCACGTTCGGCCGCTGGCGTGGAGCCGGGCAATCCGGTGATCTCGATGACCTTGCCACCGTCGGGCAGCAGCGTGCTGGCGTAGAACTCACCGGCCGCCTTGCCGATCGCGACGTTGTCCCCGCCGATGAAGGCCGTGTACGCCTCGCCCTCCACCTTGCGGTCCAGCACGACGACCGGAATGCCACGGTCGTACGCCTTGCGCACCACCGCGGTCAGCGGCTTGGCCTCGTTCGGCGAGATGATCAGCAGGTCGATCTTCTGGGTGAGGAAGTTCTCCACATCGGCGACCTGCTTGCTATTGTCCTGCGCCGCGTCGGAGACCGCCACGGTGAAGCCGGGGACGGACTTCGCCGCTGCCTGCACATCGTTGTTCATGACCTGCCGATAGGGCTCGGCGTTGTTGGCCTGCGACATGCCGATCAGGTAGTCCTTGCCGGCACCGCAGTTCCCGGCGGTGGCACCGCCGCCGTCGGACGGCTTCTCCACGCTGCACGCGGTGGAGGTGACGAGCGCGCCGGTGCACAGCAGTACGAGCAGGCAGGTACGGGTGCGCATGATAATCCTCCTTGTCGATGGCGAATCAGACGACGCTGCGGTGCAGCTTCTGCAGTCCGGCGGCGGCCACGATCACCAGTCCCTTGATCAGTAGCTGCACGTTGGCGTCGATGTTGTTGAGCGCGAGGATGTTGTTGAGGATGCCGAGCAGCAACGCCCCGGCGAGGGTGCCGCCCATCGAGCCGGTACCCCCGGCCAGGCTGGTGCCGCCGATGACCACCGCCGCGATGGCGTCCAGCTCGTAGCCGGCGCCGTCGTTGGGGCTGCCCTGGTTGAGCTGGCCAGCGTGGATGATGCCGGCCACCGCGGCGAGCAGGCCCGCGATGGCGAACACCGCGACCTTGACTCGCAGCACGGGCACGCCGGAGAGCCGGGCGGCCTTCTCGTTCCCGCCGATGGCGTAGACGTGGCGGGCGAACGCGGTCTTCCGCAACACGACGATCGCGGCCACGCCGATGCCGATGAACAGCACCGCCGGGACGGGCACCACCCCGTTGATGCTGCCGTTGAGGATCTCGAAGGCTGGGGGTGCCTCCTGCGGGCCGTCGCCGTAGGCGATCGGGATGCCAAGTCCACCCGACCAGATCCGGGCGAGGCCACGCGCGACCTGGAGCCCCGCGAGGGTGACGATGAACGACTGGATCCCGAGCCGGGCCGTCGCGTAGCCCTGCAACGCGCCGAAGAGTGCGCCGATCAGCAGTACGACGGTGACCGCGGGAACTATGCCGAACCCGGAGTCGACCATCAACGTCGCGGTGCCGACGGCGGACAGGCCGAGGATGGCACCAACGGACAGGTCGATGCCGCCGAGGAGGACGACAAACGTCATGCCGACCGCGATGATCCCGATCTCGGACACCGCGCGCACGATGTTGCCAAGGTTCTCCGGGGACAGGAACAGGATCTCGCCGTCGCGGCGGGGTGAGATGACGATGGCCAGCACGAACACCAGCAGCAGCGCTAGAAGGCTCTGGACGGCGAAGAGTCGCTCGACGAGTTCGCCTCGGCCAACGGGTCGACGCCATCGCCGGACGCCGCTCCCGGCGGCATCCGCCGTGCCACCGTCGGCCGAGGCCACCGGCGGGCCGGGTTCCTTCCCCGGTACGCGCAGCTGCGTCATCGGTCGTCCCCTCCGGCGGACCCGCCGCCCATCGCCGCGGTCAGGATGTCCTCGCCGGTGCACCCGTCGGCCGGGAGTTCCGCAACGGACCGTCCACGCCGCAGGACCACGATCCGGTCGCAGACACCGGTCAACTCGGGCAGCTCCGACGAGGCGAGCAGAATGCCCATCCCGGCGTCGGCGAGCCGGCGCAGCAGCCGATAGATCTCCGCCTTGGCACCGATGTCGACGCCGCGGGTCGGCTCGTCGAGCAGTAACAGTCGAGGTTGGGTAAGCAGGTGTCGGGCGAAGACGACCTTCTGCTGGTTGCCGCCGGAGAGGGCACCGACCGGTGCGGTGGCCGACGATGTCTTGATCGCCAGGGCCCCGATCTGCTGGTGCACTGCCGCACGTTCACGTTTACTCCGGACGACTCCGGCGGTGGTAAGCCGGCGCAGGGCAGCCAGCACGATGCTCCGGCCAACGGGGTGGTCGAGGACCAGTGCGGAACGGCGACGATCCTCGGGGACGAAGCCGACGCCGGCACGCAGCGCGGACCGGGGGTCGCCTGGGGCGTACCGGCGGCCGGCCAGTTGGAGCACGCCGCTGTGGTGACCGGGTGGGCCCGCGCCGTACAGGGTCTCCAGCAGTTCGGTGCGGCCCGCCCCCATCAGGCCGGCCAGGCCGACGATCTCCCCGCCATGGACGGTCAGGCTGACGCCGGCAGGCTCGCAGCGTCCGGGACGGGTGACCCGGGGCCGTACGACGAGGTTGTCCACCGCCAGTAGCGGGGGCCCGGCCGGGCTCGCCCTGCCGGCCTGGTCGGATCCCGCGCTGAACAGCGCCTCCGCCGGACGACCGACCATCAGCGTGATGATCCGCTGCCGGTCGGCGCGGTCCGGGCGCAGCGTGCCGGCCACCTCGCCGTTACGCAGGACGGTGGCCCGGTCGGCGATGTGTTCGATCTCCTCCAGCCGGTGGGAGATGTAGACGATGGCCACGCCACGCTCGCGCAGGGCGCGGATGGTGGACATCAGCCGCCGCACCTCGGCGTCGGCGAGCGCGGCGGTCGGCTCGTCCATGATGAGGACGCGGGCGTCGAGGGAGAGCGCCTTGGCGATCTCGACGAGTTGCTGCTCGCCGACACGCAGCGTACCGACCGGCCGGTGTGGGTCGATGTCCGCGCCGAGCGGGCCGAGCCATTCGCGGGCGGTACCGGTCATCGCCCGCCGGTCGAGCATCCGTAGCCGGGTGCGCGGTTCCCGGCCGAGCACAAGGTTCTCGGCCACCGACAGCGCCGGCACCAGGTCGAGTTCCTGGTGGATCGTGGCGATGCCGGCGGCCTGGGCGGCAGCTGGGCCGGTGAATCGTACGTGCTCGCCGTCGATCGAAATCTCTCCGTCGTAGTCGGTCACGACGCCCGAGAGGATGTTGATCAGAGTCGACTTTCCGGCTCCGTTCTCTCCCAGGAGGGCGTGGACCTCACCGGCCCGCAGGATGAGGTCCACGCCGCGCAGGGCATGGACGCCGCCGAAGCGCTTGGCGATGCCGGACATGGCGGCGATCACCTGTTCGCTCATGCGGGCCTCCGAGGGAGATCGGAATCGATTTCCGTCGAAAAATAGAGAGTCATCGAAATATCGTCAAGGGCTACGGCACGGCGTTGATGGCCGCATAGACGGCCTCGGCGAACCCGATGTCCCGCCCCACCCCGCTGGCGGCGAACCGCCACGTCCCGCCGGGATACTGCCCCGAGGGCCACGCGGTACCGCCGTTACGCCAGAGCGGCTGCCAGGCCGCCATCGAGTGGCCGGCGTCGTACCAGGTGTTGTCGCCGCGCCAGGCCGACGCCCACCGGTGCGCGGCGACCAGCGACAGCTCCGTACCCGAGGTCATCGACCACGTCGGCATCCCCGTCACGTCCCCGGTCGGCCGGGCCGCCACGGCGGGATCACCGACCGCCGGCAGGGCGCCGTCGACGTTGAACGCCACCTCCCACACCGACGCGGTCGTCGGGCCGGTCACCGACCAGGTGACATCGCTCTGCAACGCCGGCCCGGTCCATCGAGGCGCCACCGTGAGCAACCAGTCGACGGTGACCGGCTCGTCGCCCATCCGGATGCCGACCAGGTTGATCCGGGAACCGTCGGCGGAAACGTCCACCCGGGCCGGCGGGCCCGCCCGGTCGGTAACGTCGAAGCGGCCGACCGCCAGATAGGGACCGGTCCCCCGGTGCGACGAGTCCAACGCCGGCCGGTACGCCCCCGCGCCGGTCGGGTCGACCGCCAGGGAGGCGATCCGGGTGTGCGGCCAGGTCCGCACGTCCGCGCGCAGGAAACCGGTGCTCACCTGGTAGCCCCGGGCGACGACCCCGGTGGACCAGGTCAGCGGGGCGAGCCACAGCCCGCCCTGCCCCCAGCCGGCGTGGCTCAGGTACCAGTTCCCGCCGTCCACCACGACCTCCGCGGCATGCGCGTCGAGCACAGTCACCTGCTCCGCCCCTTCGAAGCGCAGCGGATCCCGGCTGCGGTAGACGGCCGTGCGCCGGTACGCCGCGGCGTAGTCGGTGCCATCGCAGCAGACGAAGAGGTACCACCAGTCCCCCCGGCGCACCACGAACGGCGACTCCGTCTGCCCAGCCGCCCGGCCGGTGTGCGGCGACGCGTACGCGATGCCCCGACCGCTCCAGGTCCGCAGGTCGGTGCTGGTGCGGTAGGCGACCACGTGGTTGCCGCCCTGCGGATTCGAGGTCGCCGTGTAGTACATGACCCAGCGGTCACCGACCCGGGTCACCATCGGGTCGCGGGCCTCCCAGCCATCGGTGAACAGCGGGTTGGCCGGGCTGCGGGTCCAGGTGAACAGGTCGGTCGAGGTGGCCAGGTGCATCCGGTAGTTCGCGTAGTCGGGGCTGCCGGCGGCGTAGAACATGTAATAGACGCCCTGGTCGTACACGACGTGCGGCGCCCAGATCCACTGCTCGCCCGCCGCCGGATCAGCGATCAACGCCGGTGGCCGCTTCGTCCACGGCCCGGTAGGGGTGGGCGCCGTGGCGTGACCGAAGCTCTTCTCGTCCTGCGGCGCGCCCGGCTCCGCATGGGTGATGGCGAAGGTGTGCCACAGCCCGGTCTGCTGGTTACGCACAATCGTGTGGTCGTTGTAGTACCAGGCCACCGGCTCCCCCACGCTCGGGTCGTAGACCCGGGTCAGCGGCCCCCGCGCTGGCGTCTCGCCCACCGTCTCGTACGGCGTGGTGGTGACCGTCGCCAACGGCCCGACGCGGCGCAGGGTGATCGTGTCCAGACCGGCAAAGAACCCGGTCGAGGAGGCGGACCGGCCGGTCACCGTCACCGTCAACTGATGGGTGCCGGCGGTGAGCGAGGCAGAACCCAGCGGCACCGCCTCGACCCGCCGCACCGTCGAGGCGTAGCCGTCGAAGAGCTGCCCGACAGCCACGCCGTCGACGGCGAAGCGCACGGTGCCGTAGTCGGGGGCGCGGGTGAGTACGCCGCCGATGTCGTACTGCCCGGCCGGCACCGAAGGCAACGACACGGTGACCGAGTCCCCCGCCCGGGCGGCACGCAGCCAGAGTTGCCGGCCGGCCGACCAGCTGACCCCGCAGCAGTTGGCCTGCGCCTCGACCGGGGCGGTGGACGAGGTCACCGTCAGCGACTCCGCCTCGGCCCGTACGACATCGTCGGCGGCGGCCGGTCCGGTCGGGACGGCCATCAGGGCGGCGCCGAGCAGGAGCGCCGCGAGCATCCGGGGCGTGCGCATCACGACACGCTCGGCCGGGGCAGGTCGGTGCCGGGCGCGAACTCGTCATGCCATCTGACACCGGCGCCGAAGCCGCCGCCGGTCGACAGCGCCACGTACGCGTCTGCTCTGGTACCTCGGGTGTACGTCACCAGGTCCACCCTTCCGTCGCCGTTGAAGTCACCGATGCCGGGCAGTTCGTCGCCCACCGCGAACCAGTCGTGCCACTTGCCGGTCTGCGGGGCGAATCGCGTGCCGTCGGAGAGCGCCACGAACACATCGCCGGCAGCGCCCCGGGTGAACGTCACAATGTCGTCGCGACCGTCGCCGTTGACGTCACCCACCGCCGGCAGCTGATCGCCGAGCGCGACCGAGTCGTGCCACTTCCAGCCGTCCTCGACGAACCGGGTCCCGTCGGAGAGGGAGACGAACACGTCGCCGGTGGTGCCCCGGGTGAACGTCACAATGTCGTCGCGTCCGTCGCCGTTGACGTCACCCACCGCTGGGTACTCGTCGCCGAGCGCGAAGTGGTCGTGCCACTTGACGCCGGGGCCGAACCCGCTGCCGGTCGACAGCGCCACATACACGTCGGCGCTGTCGCCCCGGGTGAAGGTGATGATGTCCGTACGACCGTCGCCGTCGACGTCGCCGACCGCGGGAATCTCCGTGCCGGTGGCGAAGAAGTCGTGCCACTTCACGCCGGGGGTGTAGGTCGTGCCGGTGGACAACCCCACGTAGACGTCGGCGCTGTCGCCCCGGGTGAAGGTGATGATGTCGGCCCGACCGTCGCCGTCGACGTCGCCGGTGAACGGGATCTCCTCGCCGACGGCGAAGAAGTCGTTCCAGGTCCGAGTATCCGGCACGAACCTGGTGCCGTCCGACAGGGAGGTGGTCACGTCGGCGGTGGCGCCCCGAGTGAACGCGACGGCGTCGTCGCGGCGGTCACCGTTGGCGTCACTGGTGTTGCGGGTACGGGTGGTCGCCGTCACCTCAACCGAGGGCACGGAGCTGTTGCCGGTGCCGTCGACCGCCACGACCCGGTAGTGGCGGGTCTGTCCGGCCGGCAACGGGCCGTGCCGGAACGCGGTCGTCCGGGTTGTGCCGACCAGGTTGGCCGGGGTGATCGCGACGTCCGGGTTCCGCGAGGCGTAGACCCGATAGTTGGCGACGCCCACGTTGTCCGACGACGCCGACCAGGAAAGTCCGACGGCGTGTACCCGCCCGCCGGCCAGGGCGAGACCGGTGACCGCGCCCGGAGCGGTGGCGTCGAGGAACGGGGCGACCATGCTGTCGGCCTCGTAGCGGGCTGCCGTCCACACCGGGGCGCCGGCCACCGGGGTCAGGGTGACCGTGACGCTCGACCGGCCGGCGGTCAGCGCGGCCGGAAGGACGAACTCGTCGGCCAGCCAGCGCTGCCGGTCGTTGCCCAGCGGTTGCAGCCATACGCCGGCCGGTGTGCCGTCGACCGACACAGCGGCCTGCTGGTGTGCGCCGGCCTGGTCGCCGTGTCGGCGCAGCCGTACACCCTGGTTGGTGGGGTCCACGGCGAGCCGGAAACTGACGGCGCCGCCGCTGGCGCGTACCTGGCCGGTGCCGGGGGCGTTGTCGTCGTCACCCTCGTACGCGGTGGTAAGCGGGTACTGACTGCCGGAGTCGGTGTAGGCGTGCCCCGCACGGCTGGCCGCGTCGCCGGTGACCAGCGTGTCGGTGCGGCGCAGGGCGACGGTCGGCTGGGTGTAGAGGAAGGCGGTCGAGGCGTAGTCGGCCGGCATGTCGTTGGCGGGGCCGTGCTCGATGCCGAAGCGCAGCGCTGTGGCGTACGGCACCGCGTCGCCGATCATCAGCCGGTACATGGCGTCGCACTCGTCGACACAGCCATCGGAACGAAACTGGTGGGCGGTGTTGCCGGTGAAGACGCCGCTGTACTCGCCCCGGTTGAAGTACCACCCGGACTCGTAGAAGTCCTCGGTGCCGGTGCCGTAGATCTGCGGCGTGGGCGAGCCGTCGACGTGAACCCGCTCGTCGCCTTCCAGGTAGTTGCGGGTGTTCCCGCCGATGATGTGGCCGCGGGCGGTCTGGGACACGCCAACGAACCGTCCCCGCCCGGCCTGGTCGGCGACGATCCAGTCGCTGCCGCCCGCCGTCTCGGCGCGGCGGGATTGGGTGGTGAAGTAGCCGGCGGTGCCGTCGGGGGCGAGTGCGCCGGTCCAGGCAGCGCCCGGTGCGGTGGTCACCTCCGCCTCGATCCCGTTGACGGGGTTACCGGTGGTGTTGGCGATCGACACCGTCGCGGTGGACCGGAACGGCATCGGCCACCAGGCGCTGTACCAGCCGCCCGGTGCGGCGTCCATGGCGAACATCAGGGAGCGGACGGAACGTTCGCCCAGGCCGGCACCGAAGAACTCGCCTACCGGGCTGTCGACCGTGCTCCGCCCGTCGAAGGCGATCCGTAACCGCAGGCCGGACAGGGTCGATGCGGTGGCTACGGCGTCGGGCAGCCGCAGCCGGAGCGCCGTGACCGTGGCGGGACCGGTGAGCGTGGCGAGCGTCGACCGTCCGCCCGCCGGGACGTCGGCCCGGGCGGTCGTGGTGGTCGCGCCGGGCTGGCTGGGCTTCGGGTCGCGTAGACCGGCTGCGCGCAGCCGCTCCACCACGTCGACGGCGGGGTCGGTGGGGTCGAATGTGGATACCCCACTCGGGTCGGCGAACTTGCGGTAGGTGACGTGGTGGAAGAGCGGGTTGAACTGGGTGGTGATCCGCATGTGGTCGCGGTACGGCATGGGCACTTTGACGGTGACCCCGCCGGAGGTCTGGTTGGCGTTGGTGACCAGCGGCCACACGAACGGGTGGCCGAGCCCACCGTCGACGAGGCGCTGGAGGTCAGCGTCGACAACAGTTACGCCGTCGAGTTCGATCCGGATCCAGCCGGTGGCGCTGACGTTGCCATCGTCGCGGGTGAACCAGATCGACTGCACCTCGCCGGGCCCGCGATCCTCTGCGATGACGCAGCCGTCGGACTGCCGCAGGCACGAGTAGGTGCCGACGAAGCCGTCGTCGTTGGAGCCGTCCCGGGCGAAGCTGGAGAACTGTCGGGTACGGCTGCCAGCAGCCAGTTCGGGCAGCCGGTCGAGCCGGCGGTATATGTCCCAGCCGATCGGGCCCTTGTCGTCGGCGGCGGTGAGGGTGGCGGGCAGCGGTGTGGCGGGCGAGGTCGAGTGCGCTTCGGTCAGGGTGGACGAGGTCGCGTGCGCTGCGGTCGGAGGAATCATGGCTGACAGCGCCACGGCTGAGGCCAGCCAGCGGCGGATGCGAGGCGTCATGGCTGTCCCTCCTGGAGGACCACGTGCGGGAGCGGCAGAAATCGATTGCCCGGCAGTCAACTGGGAATATCGCAACATGTCAATACCCCACCATCACCACTGAGCCGCAGCGGGGAAGATTTCGGCATGCATTGACAGGCGTAAGCGTCCTCGCGATACTCCTCAGCAATCGATTTCTCGGTGCTTCGAGGAGGCGTCCATGCTGCAGCGCATCCGTCGACCCCTCGCCCTGCTCGTGGGCCTCTGTACCGCACTGGCGTCGGTCGTGGCGCCAGCGCAGGCCGGCGCGCCAATCGGCACGCTGGCCTGCTCCTCCATCCCCGCCAACCACGACCCTGCGATCACCGTGATCGTCTACCG
Source organism: Micromonospora sp. NPDC003197 (assembly GCF_053590565.1). Classification (NCBI taxonomy): domain Bacteria; kingdom Bacillati; phylum Actinomycetota; class Actinomycetes; order Micromonosporales; family Micromonosporaceae; genus Micromonospora; species Micromonospora sp. NPDC003197. Next base: position 173,837 of record NZ_JBSFTE010000015.1, read on the forward strand.
GGTCGGCCGCGCCCACAACGTCAACGACAAGGTCATGCTGTCCGCGTTCGAAGCTGGCTGGGTCGAGTCACACATGAACAACCTGCCGTGCGGCGACAAGTCCTCGCTCGGGGTGTTCCAACAGCGGTGGGACTACGGTTGGGGCACGCCGGAGCAGATCATGGACCCGGTCTACGCCAGCACGCAGTACCTCACCCGGGCGATCGCCTGCGACCAGAACAACCCCCAGTACACCGCCGGTCAGGTCGCCCAGTGCGTGCAGCGCTCCGGCTTCCCCGACCGCTACGACCAGGTGGCCGCCAAGGCTCGGGCCCTGCTCAACGAGGCGGCGCGTACCCACGCCATCGCTGGCGGGTCCGCCACCGACTTCACCGGCGACGGCAAAGACGACATCATCACCTTCACCCAGAACGCTCTCGCCGACGTCTATGTCAGCACCTCCACCGGCGCGGACTTCGTCGGGACCTCAGTGAAGTGGAACGACTTCTTCTCGATCGGCGGCGAGACGGCCTCGACCGGAGACGTCAACGGCGATGGCAAGGACGACATCATCACCTTCGCGCACAGCAACACCGGCGACGTGTACGTGGCACTGTCGAATGGCACCGGCTTCGGTGCCGGCCAGAAGTGGCACGACTGGTTCGCCCCCGGCGCGGAGATCGGCGCGGTCGGCGACGTCAACGGTGACGGGAAAGACGACATCGTCGCCTTCACCCACAACGCGGCCGGCGACGTCTACGTCGCCCTCTCCACCGGAACAACCTTCAACGGCACCGAACTCAAATGGCACGAATACTTCTCCATCGCCGGCGAATACCCCGCCCTCGGCGACGTCAACGGCGACGGCAAAGACGACATCATCACCTTCACCCAAGGACCCGACACCGCCTCCGACGTCATCGTCGCCCTCTCCACCGGAACATCATTCGGCCCACCACAAACATGGCACGACCTCTTCGCCGTCGGCAACGAACAACCCCGCGTCGGCGACATCAACGGCGACGGCAAAGACGACATCGTCACCTTCACCTGCGACACCAACGCCGACGTCTACGCCGCCACCTCCACCGGAACAACCTTCACCGGCACCACCATCAAATGGAACGACTTCTTCTGCCTCAACGGCGAATTCCCCTACCTAGCCGACGCCAACGGCGACGGCAAAGACGACATCATCGTCTTCACCAAAGGCACCACCAACGACGTCTACATCGGACTCTCCACCGGCACATCATTCGCCACCAGCACCAAATGGCACGACTACTTCGGCCTCAACGGCGAAACCACCCTCTGACCGGGCAGACGGAGACCATCATGAGACCCACCAGACTCTCCTGGCGCGAGGGTGCCGCCGCCTTCCTCGCGGTAGCACTGCTGAACCCCTCCGCACCGGCCACCGCCGCGACGGAAAAATCCGCCAGCCCGCTCGACACGGCCTTCACCCGGGCAGCTGGCGAGTTCGACGTACCGAAGGACCTGCTGGTTGCCGTCGGCTACGGCGAGACCCGGCTCGACGGGCACCAGGGCCAACCCAGCCAGGCCAACGGCTACGGCATCATGCACCTGGTCAGCAACCCCCGACAACGCAGCCTGGAACGGGCCGCCGCGTTGACCGGGCAACCGGTGGCCGCCCTTAAGTCGGTGACCTCGGTCAACATCAGAGGCGGCGCGGCCCTCCTGCGGGAGATCGCCGACGCCGAGCGGCTCACCGCTGCCGACCGGGACCGGATCTCTGCCTGGTATCCGGTGGTCGCGCGGTACGCACACGCCGCCGACGACCCGACGGCACGCCTGTACGCCGACCACGTCTACGACCTCCTCCAGGCCGGCATCACCACGACCGCCGTACGGGTCGCGCCACGGCGGGTACAGCCGGAACTCGGCCGGTACGCCCGCGTCACCCCCGCCGGGGAGGCGGCACCGGGCGCTCTCGTCGCGGCAGTACCGGAGTACGCGCCAGCCCGGTGGATCGCGGCGCACGGCGGCAACTACGCGGCGGGCCGCTCCTCTCAGATCACCACCGTGGTGGTGCACGTAACCCAGGGCTCGTACGCCGGCACGGTGAGCTGGTTCCAGAACCCGTCGGCGGGAGTCAGCGCGCACTACGTCGTGAAGTCGAGCAACGGTGAGATCACCCAAATGGTGCGGGAGGGCGACACCGCCTACCACGCACGGTCGGCCAACCCGTACTCCGTGGGCATCGAACACGAGGGCTACGTCGACAACCCGAGTTGGTTCACCGAGGCCATGTACCGCTCGTCGGCCGCGCTGACCCGCTATCTCTGTGACAAGTACGGCCTGCCAAAGAACCGCACCGCGATCAAGGGCCACCACGAGATGCCGGGCAACGACCACACCGATCCCGGCCCACACTGGAACTGGGACTACTACATCTCCCTGGTCAACGCCGGGTCCGGTGGTCGGTATCTGGCGGGGTCGCCGACCGACTTCACCGGCGACGGCAAAGACGACATCGTCACCTTCACCCAAGGCACCCTCAACGACGTATACGTCGCCACCTCCACCGGATCATCATTCACCGGCACCTCCATAAAATGGAACGACTTCTTCGGCCTCAACGGCGAAACACTCCTCACCGGAGACTTCAACGGCGACAACAAAGACGACATCATCGCCTTCACCCACGGCACCCTCGCAGACGTCTACGTATCACTATCCACCGGCACCAACTTCGCCCCATCCACCAAATGGCACGACTGGTTCTCCCCCGGCACCGAAATCGCCGCAGTCGGCGACATCAACGGCGACGGCAAAGACGACATCATCACCTTCACCCACGACACCAACGCCGACGTCTACG